>CALFYN010000615.1 GCA_937952345.1 uncultured Acidobacteriota bacterium | reverse complement strand
CAAGGCCAGGCCAAAGTGCCGGTCAGCTTCGATTACGACGATGAAAGCGATCCCGGACCCTATCCGGTGCCCCCCAATCCGCCCATCGAAGGCGGACCCAACAGCGGCGGCGACCGTCACATCCTCGTGCTCGAGCAGGGCGTCTGCAAGCTATGGGAACTTTATGCCGCCTACCCGCAAGGCGCGGGCTGGACTGCCGGTTCCGGCGCCATCTACGACCTCACTGCGAACGGGCCCCTGCGCCCGGCGGGCTGGACTTCGGCCGATGCCGCAGGACTGCCCATCCTCCCCGGCTTAGTCCGCTATGAGGAAGTGGCCGCGGGCGAGGTCAAGCATGCCATCCGCTTCACCGTCCCCACCACCAAACGCGAGTACCTCTGGCCCGCCCGCCACTTCGCATCCAGCCAGACCGGCGTGCAATATCCCCCCATGGGCGCACGCTTCCGGCTCAAGGCCGGTTACGACATCAGCACGTTCTCCCAGCCCGTACAGGTCATCCTCAGGGCCATGAAGAAGTACGGCATTATCCTCGCCGACAACGGATCGGCCTGGTACATCAGCGGTGTCCCCGACGAGCGCTGGAACAACGATCAGCTCCGCCAGTTCCATCAACTCCCCGGGTCCGCCTTTGAGGCGGTTGATGCCGCCGGCATGATCATCAACGTGAACTCGGGACAAGCCCGGCAGCCTTGAGAATCTGCCGCATCTGGTAAATGTGGCGCCGCTCATGGGCCACCGCCAGCGCCAGCGCAATCCCCAGCGAGACTTTCAGCCGGTCCGTGGCCGGTGAGGCCACGCGGATCTTCCTCAGATCCATCCCCTTGGCGCGCCCGGCCAGTTCCCGCAGCTTGCGGTTCGCCGCGCGGTACGCTTCGAGCGCACAACCCTGCCGCGGCTCCGGACGAAACACCCGCGGCGCCTTCACACGAAAGCGCGGCGGCGGCTCCGTGAGACGCACAAACAGCCGTTCCAGCCACCCATAGCGGAACGGACCCGCGGCGAACATCCGCTCAGCCTGTCCATAATCGATAGACGCTTCGATGCTGCCCGCATACTGCATCCCAACCTTGGCCAGATGGTCCAGGCAGTCGTCCACCGTCCACCCACCGTCAGACGCCTTCCAGTTGCGTTGCTCGGGCGTCAGCGGCGCCACCAACCGCTCCACTTCCGACAAAGTGGCATCATATTGATCGATTAACGAATCTAATTCGTCCACCAGAGGTTCCCCCAATTCCACGACCGTAGCACCCCAGCCCCCAGCCTCGGCCGGCGCGTCCCCATACGAGCGGACGTAAGCCGTGCCCGCCAGAACCTTCCGCACCATCTCCCGCTGCACCCCAATGCCCCGCCCGTGGATGAGACGCAAATAGCGAAAGCCTTGCTGGTGTGCCTCTTCCAGATAGCCCTCGACGGCAGCCTTGGCATCGCGCGGCGCCACCGAGTGCAGGTCGAAGACGTCGCCAACAGGAAGCCGGACCGGGTCATCCTCGGGTTCTGGAGTCATGGAAACAGGCTCTCCGGGGGGCTAGGAAGTCCCTACCTAGGGTACCAAACCCAAGTAGGAACCCGTGGAAGGCCGTACTAGTGGCCCGCAGGTCAACACAACCCCGAAGTGGGTGTTGTGCGAAGACATACGCCTATAAGGTAATTTACCCATCTCCATGTGCGCTTCCTGTTCGATAAGCCTATACGTATCGAGCGTGATGTGGAACGCATACCTAAGTGGAACCCTCATATGCCCGCAGAAAGAATCCTAGTGGGGATACACCATGGCAGATAGCTGGTAAGATGGGGCTGGTCAACCAGAAATGCGCTGCCTATACTGTCGCCGGCCAATTGGAACCATGCGCCGCTTGGTGGACCGGGAGTTTTGCTGCTCCCAGCACCGCAAGCGGTTTCGCACCTCGAGCGCACGCGCCCTGCGCGACGCCGGCGAACTCATGTCCGACTACGGCGACTATCTGGCGGTGGTGGAATCTCCAGAGCAGAAAAAGAAGCCCAACGGCAAGCTCGGCCTCGGTATCGCCGTCATGGTCGGCCTTGTCCTCGGCCTCAGCCTCTGGATCGTCCCCGCCGGCCCAGTGCCCATCCCCACAGCCCAATTGCGCTACACCCTGACCGCCAATCCGCTTAGCCAGAAGATCCGGTCGCTCCTTCCGGACTCCCCCAAAATCAACCTCCGCCATGACTTCCGCATGGGAGTCGGCGACTGGATGGGGCGCAGCTCGCTGGCTGACTCCACCCCAGGCGCACTGCGCACCGATACCCTCCGCCTCTGGAAGCCCACCCTCCGCCTGGCTGACTACCAGATGGAGTTTCAGGCCGCCATCGAGAAAAAGAGTGTTGGCTGGGCCTACCGCGCTACCGATCTCAATAACTACTACGGTGCCAAAATCAATGTCGGCGCCAAGGATGGCTCCCGCGCCGAGATTGAACGCTTCGTCATGCTCTCCGGCCGCGAAAGCGAGCGCGTCCGCCTGCCTATCCCCGTCCCCGTCCGTCCCGACACCCTCTACCGTGTCCGCATGCGCATCAAGGGTGACCAGTTTGTCACCTCCGTCGACGGCCAGGTCGTCGATACCTGGCGCGACCGCCGCCTCCGCCGCGGTGGCATCGGCTTCTTCGCCGAAAAGGGCGAGCAGGCAACCGTCCGCTGGGTCAGCCTCTCCGAACCCGATGGCTTCTTCAGCCGGCTCTTCGCCATGGGCTTCATCGTCCATCCGCTCTATTCCATGCCCTCGGGCCCCATGGTCATCGGCCCCACCGAATAACACCGGTTTCCTCCCCACCAACCGAACACTTCCTCCCCTGCCCTCCTCTACAGTAATGTGAGGACTGCAATGGCGGCTTTCCAATTAGATAGCCTCGCCGTTCTGCGAGCCGTCGCCGGTGACCGCGACGCCCTGGAGAACGTTCTCACCGCCATCGAACCCCCGCTCCGCCGGTACATCGCCAGGCTGATGCTTCAGCCCGACCCGGCCGAAGATGTCTTGCAGGAAGTGCTTTTCCAGATCTGCCGCAAGATCCGCTGGTTGCGCGATCCGGAGCTGCTTCGCACATGGGCCTTCCGCATTGCCAGCCGCCAGTGTTTCCGCCAGTTGCGCGCCGAGCGGCGCCGCCATGAGGACACTTACGATGCGGACACGCTGGCAAACCCGGCCGAAAACTTCCCCTGGGAGCCGCACCTCCTGGATTGGATCGGCGCGCTCCCCCCGGCCAGCCGCTCCGTCATCATGCTGCACTACCTCGAAGAGATGAGCCTCGGCGAGGTCGCTTCCATTCTGGAGATCGCCCCGGGAACCGTGAAGTCCCGGCTCGCCTACGGACTGGCCCACCTGCGCCGGCAGGCCGCGGGATTCCCCACATCATGCCTAGGAGGACAACCATGACCGAACATTCGGCTGACGCAGCCCGGAAGGCTTTGGATCGCGTCGACCGCGCCGAGCGGCGCTTCTATCTCCTTGCCATCCTCGTTGCCGCCTTGGAACTCCTGTTCCTTTGGGGATTTGTGCAATTGGCCGAGTTCTCCAATCGCGTCCACGTGCTCATCTTCTGGTCCACCGTGTCCACCTTCACGATGTTCGTGATCGGCCTCGCCATTCTCTGGAACCATGTGAGCCGGACCGCCCGGCTGATCCTCCAGGCGGTCGATCTCTCCACCAAGGCCGTTCTCGCGGCCAATCGCGGCCGTGCCGGTTCAGACTAGCGCCGCTCGCTCGAGGGCGGAACCAGTCCCTTCAGCCGCATATAGGTAACGATGTTCCCGTAATGCTCGTTGTTGTGCGAGGTGTTGAAATTCAGCACAATCAGCTTCGGCCGTTCGCGCCCGAAGAATTTCACAATGCCGGTGATCTTGGCATCGTCCATCGCCGCATAGGCGCCGTCGCAGTATTCGAACGCTTCCTTCAGCGCAGCCACCAGGTCCGCCTTCGAGGTCTTCGTCTTCTCGATTCCCGGAGGCCCTTTCTTCTCATCCTTCACCGGCGCGCAGAACAAATACTGCGCATCGGCCACATGCCCCACCAACTGCCCGAACGAGCGCACATCGGGCGTCGCCTTAAAGCTGTAGTTCTCCTCCGGCATCTTCTCCGCCGCGCGGATGAGGTTGTTCTTCACCCCGTCGTGCAGCGCCTTGGTTTCCGTAGTGAGCGGGTTCTGGCCGCTCAGTGTGGCGGCGAACACCAGTGCCCCGGTACAAAGTGTCAGTTTCATGGAAATTCTCCTGGTCCCGCTATTGTGGCACGCCACGCAGTAAAATCTAAGCATGACTCCCGCAACACTGGTTTCCGAAGCGGAGTACCTCCGGTCCAGCTACGATCCCGATGTGGATTACGTCGATGGAGTCCTGGAGGAACGGAACGTGGGCGAGTTCGATCACAGTGATCTACAGTGCGAAATCGTGCGATGGGTGCGAAATCGTTCTAAGGAATCGGGGCTGAATGCCTTCGCGGAGCTGCGCACCCGTATAGGCAGTGGACGCTACCGTGTGCCGGACATTGTAATCCTCCAAGGGAAGCGCCCCCAAACGCGAGTCCTTGAGGTCGCTCCGTTCGTGGCCATCGAAATCCTCTCCCCCGAAGACCGCCTCAGCCGCATCCAACAGCGCATCGACGATTACCTCGCCATGGGCACCCCCTTCGTCTGGCTCATCGATCCCGACACGCGCCGCGCCTGGGTCTACCGCCCCGGCTCCATCGAAGAGTGCAAGGACGGCAATCTCCACGCCGGGCCGCCCGACTTCGTCCTCCCCCTGAAAGAGATCTTCGCCGCCATCGACGCCATGCGCGAATAGCTACGGCATCGCCAGGATGCTCCCCGCAAACCGCCCGCTGTGGTCCGATTCCAGCTTCGTATACCCCATCTCCCGCAGCTTGCCGAGACAAGCCTCATGCAATCCGGCATGCTTCTCTCCCAGAAAATCATGCGTGTCGATGAGAATCGCCGGATGATGCTCCGTAATCAACCGCCGCGCTCCCTGCAGCACGCTCAGTTCCGCCCCCTCGACATCGATCTTGACTAAATCCGGCGTACGCGCCTGCTCCGTCTGCTGCCAGTAATCGAGGCTCACCGCCTTCACCCGAAACCCGTCCCCGTCCTCGCTCAGATGGCCCGCCATGAACCCCGGACCCGGATCGAAGCACAACTCCCCGTCGCGGTCCGACACCGCCGCGGGCACCATCGTCGTGTTGCGGATTCCGTTCAGCTCCAGGTTCCGGCGCAGATAGCTCTGGTTGCGCGGCAGCGGTTCAAAGGCGTACACCGCGCCCACGGCCCCGGCGCGCTTGGCCGCCAGCACCGTGTGGTAACCCGCCTGTGCGCCCACGTCATAGAACACCCCGCCCCGAGGCAGCAGCGTCACCACCTGCGCCAGTTTGTCCTTCTCATACGTCCCGAGCACGCACGAGCGCACGCTCGAACTGAGAATCCACTTCGATCCGCGCAGCGGGCCGGTCAAGATCGGAAGCGCTACTTCCGGATGGGTCAAACCTTTCAGCCAGGACAGCACGCATTACCTCCTGGTCTAGAAGTGCCCGCCGCGCGGCGATATTCTCTTAAATCCGGTTGAATTTCTCGATCGCCTTCGTCAGCGACCGGAACTGCTTGATAAACGGAACCATGTTCATTTCCCGCTCGTCGATCTCCTGCGAACGCTTCAGCACTTCCGCGGCCTTGTCCTTCGGAACCACCACCACCCCGTCTTCGCCGGCCACGATAATATCGCCCGAATTCACCTTCACTCCCGCGCAATCCACCTCGATATCGCGCCCGGCCGTGACATACCGGCCCACTGCCGTCGAAGGAATAATGCTCCGCGCGTACACCGGCAGGCCCAGCGAGCGAATCTCCGCCAGATCGCGCACCCCCGCATCGGTCACCACGCCGGCCATCCCGCGAGCCTTCGCCACCGTCGCCATCAACCCGCCTAGTGCCGCCACGTTCAATCCGTCTTCCATCACGATGACGCCCACTTCGCCCGGCTTGGCATCTTCAATCATTTCCACCGAGTGCTTCACCGCCGCCGCGGGCGTCGATTCGGCCGCCGTCGCCTTGCGCACAAACGCCGTCCGCGCCCGGCCCACAATCTGCCCCACCACCCGCGGGCGCATCGAATGATCCATGAATCCCCGTTTCCCCACCACCTGATCCACGGCATCGGCCACCGACGCCACGGTCGACTTCTTGAATCCCGCAACAATGGGATCGGCCGGCGCCGGCGCGGCTTTCTTCGCCGCCTGGAATCCCATCAACAAGAACAGCGCCAGCGACGCGGCGCCAATCATCATCCATTTGGAAGTTCTTCTCATCGTGATTATCCTTTCACAATCGCAAGCCTACATGCGCGCCGAGGCCATCGGCTGGATCTCGATGGTCCACCGCCACGCCTGGCCGGGCCGCAGTTCGACCAGCCCGATTTTCGAATGAAATGAATTCTGCCCCCCCACCCACGGCTCCGGCGAAAAGAATCCGGCCTTCACATCGCCCCACAAATTGAATTGCACCAGCGGCTGCGCGGGCAGGCTTTCGGCGCTGTGCTTCATGCGCACCCGCAAGCCGCCCGGATCGGCCAGCACCACGTACGGATCGCCCTTGTAGCCGCCCAGCGATTGCGCCGCGCCCACCGGCACACGCGTCAGTTCCACGCGCCCGCTATACGGATTCGGAGCCGTCTTCCCATTCGGCAGATTCCGTTCATCCTTGGCCAGCAGATACCCGGCATTGGTTTCCATCGTCATCTTCGTCGCATCCGAGCCGGCGAGAAACGGTGTCCGGAAGGTGATGTGGTTGCCGATCGAAAAAAACATGTTGCCCTTGTTTTGTTCCGAAGCCCCGGCGTTGTACACCAGGAACAGCCGCCCGTCCCGCAGCCTGTATTCCACAGAAAGCCGCCAGTCGAAGGGATAGATCTTCCGCGTCTGCTCCGTAGCCGTCACGGACAGCAGCGCACGCGCCTCGCGCGCATCGGCCTTCACAATGTCCGCCTTCCACGGCATGTTCTGCGCGAACCCATGAAACGGCATCTGGTACTCCTTGCCGAGCGCGCTATAGCGGCCCGAACGCTGCCCGGCGGCACGCTCCCCGGGAGCGATCGTAGCCCCCGTTGCGGGCCACAGCAGCGGAGCCTTTCCCCGCCATCCCTCCGATGCCGCGTAGTCACAGGCCTTATACAGCAGTTCCACCCATTGCCCGCCGTACTGGTATTGGAGCCCGCACAGTTCCCCGCCCTGCCCCGGCGCGATCGTCGCCCGTACGCCCGCTTCCCCATCCTCCAACACGATCAACTCCCCGCGCCGTTCGGCGCTATACCGGGTTTGGGCGCAGGCGGCGCAGGCAGCCAGCAGCAACAGGGCAGCACGAATCGTCATGCTTTCTATCATGCCTCTTGCCGCTTCGACCGTGTAAACCCCACGGTTCACCAACAAACCGGATGGTTCACGGCAAACGCCGCCCCACACGAATTCTCAACACGTTGCGCGGATGGCGCGCCGCGTGCTCCATAGGCCGGCCAGTAAATCCAAAGCCTGAGGAGGCTAAATCTAGATGCAACACCTGCTGCGCACGCTTGTGCTCGCCGGTCCGCTCGCCGCGCAAACCGCGCTCCCGCCACCGGCCAAATCCAAGATCGACTTCATCCGCGACGTCGAACCCATCCTCGTCCAGAAATGCCATTCCTGCCACGGCGACGGAGTCCCGCAGGCCGGCCTCAACTTGAAGCGGCGCCAGAACGCCATGCGCGGCGGCGACTACGGACCCGTCATCCTCCCCGGCAACAGCGCCAACAGCAAGCTCATCAAGCGCCTGGTGACCGGCGACGGCGGCATGCAAATGCCCCCCACCGGCGCACTCTCCGACGAAGAAATCGGCGTTCTGCGCGCCTGGATCGATCAAGGCGCCGACTGGCGCCTGGAGGTGAAGGAAGATCCGCAGCCCAAGCCCCTCGATCCGCAATCGCAGGCCCTCCTCACATCGGTGCGCACCAACGACATCCCGGCAGTAACGCGAGCCATCGCCGCCAATCCACCATTGGCGAAGCTCACCGACAACCAGGGCAGCACGTTGCTCCATCACGCGGCCGCTTACGCCTCCCTGGACATGATGAAGCTGCTCATCGACAAAGGCGCGGATCCCAACGCACAGAACCGCCGCAAGTCCACCCCCATACATTGGGCCATCCACGACGAGGCCAAGGTCCGCCTGCTGCGCTCGCACGGCGCAGCCATCGATGCCAAACAAGCCGAAGGCCGCTCCCCGCTCTATCAGGCCGCATCGCTTCCCAACGCCAACGCCGTCATCCGCTTTCTGCTCCAGGAAGGCGCTGATCCCAATGTCAAAACCCTCGCCGGACTCACACCCCTCATGATGGCCGCCACACGCGGTAACGTGGATGGCCTCCGGCTGCTGCTGGCGAAAAAGGCCACCGTGAATGCACAGGCCGGCAATGGCGTCACCGCGCTGATGAACGCAGCCTCCAGCGGCAACGCCAATGCCGTCCGTCTGCTGCTCGATCACGGCGCCAATCCAAACCTGAAGATGAAAAAGGGTGACACGGCGCTGATGGACGCCGCCATCTCCGGCGTGGAGGAATCGGTGCGCCTGCTCTTGGATGCCGGTGCTGAAGTGAATGCGCGTGGGGAACGCGGCTACACCGCGTTACTGTATGCGGCCGCGTCCGATGCGATGACCGTGGGGTCCGTGAAGCGCCTCCTCGACAAAGGAGCCGACCCGGACGTCGTGGCCGAGGGCGAGACCGCGAAAACGCTCGCCGCCAAGCGTGGCGACACCGAAAGCGCGCGACTGCTGGGTGCGACCGAAGAGCAGCGCAAACGCGGAAGCGTCGTAGCAGCGAAAAACCACTCCCCGCGCCCCATCTCGTTAGCTGTGGGCAAGGCGCTCGCACTACTCGAAAAGCAGAGCCACAACTTCATCCGCATCGGAGGCTGCAATTCGTGTCATGCGCAGGATCTGCCGTCAGCAGCGGTGGCAGTGGCGCGCGACCGCGGATTGCCCGCCCCTCAGTCGATTGCCCAGTTGACGGAGTCCATGCGCGGCGCCAGTGCCGATCGTCTCCTCGACCTCGGCGCATTCGGCCCCAGCGGCGTCGCCTGGGAGCTCTTCGATTTCGGCATGAACCGCACGCCCGCCAGCGATTACACCGAAGCCGCGGCCCACTACATCCGCATCATGCAAACAGCCGAAGGCAATTGGCGCGCACCGCAGGGTAAGCGGCCTCCGATGAGTGCCGGCGAGCCACTGGCTGCGGCTCTGGCCATCTACTCCATGCAACACTACACGGCTCCGGCGGAGCGCAAGGAAGCGCAACAGGCGATCGCCAAAGCCGCGGCATGGCTCGCTTCGTCAAACCCCGCCACCACCCAGGACCGCGCCTTCCAGCTCATGGGTCTCGTTTGGGCCAAGGCCGATCCAGCGGCTATCGTGAGTGCCGCCAAGGCGCTCTCCGCCATGCAGCGCGCTCACGGCGGCTGGAGCCAACTCGCCCACATGGGGACCGACGCACATGCCACCGGCCAGGCCCTCTATGCCCTCTCCTTGTCCGGCATGCCGGCGACGCATACGGTCTATCGCAAGGGCACGGACTACCTGCTGCGCAATCAGGCCCCCGATGGCTCCTGGCACGTCAAAACCCGCTCCATCTGGCTGCAGCCCTACTTCGAAAGCGGCTTCCCCTACGGCCACGATCAATGGATCTCCGCCGCCGGAACCGCCTGGGCCTCGATGGCTCTCAGCATGACGCAAGACCAGCAGACGTTGAGCAAGCGGTAGGTGAGAAAGCGACGGGGCGCTCCCGCAAGTCAGGGGCGCCTCAGTCACGAAGGTTCGATATCTCAGTGATCGCATCGATCACTTCCTTGGCAGTCTTGGGATGCAGCGTAACGCCGGTATGGAACGGAACAACCACTCGCCGATTCCCAGCTTTGTAGATGCGGTGGCTGCCTTTCGAACGAAGCAGTTCGAACCCGGCTCGCAGGAGCATTGCCTCCGCCTCCACGGCAGTCAGGCGGGGAATCCTAGGCATGAACCTCGATCGCCGTCGTCAGGACGATCGGGCGTGGTGAGGTGGAACGCTCTTCCGCCGGAAGCGTCTCCAGGTACAGTTCGGCGGCTTCCCGTATGTTCGTGAGCGCCTCCTCGATGGTTTCTCCTTGGGATTGGCACCCTTTCAATTCCGGGCACCATGCGTAGCATCCGTGCTCGTCTTGTTCGATCACTACGCTCACCTTGCGCATCATGGTTTCATCTTATCGCTCGGTCGGCATCGCATGCGTTGCTTGCTGAGCGATCTAAGGGAGCCCTGCGTAGATTTCGGCAAGCGGAAGGCGAACATCGATGGATTCAACGACAGCCACCGCGGACTCCCCCTCGTAGGTACTCAGGAGCCAGCGCCCGTCGCCCATCCGGCGGAAGACCTCAATCCGCGGCTTGTCCTGCGCCACCAGCACGTATTCCTCAAAGGAGGCGAGCCGCCGGTAGAGCTCGAATTTGTCCCCATAATCGTAACCAGCGGTGGACGGCGAGAGGATCTCGACGATCACCTTCGGGTTCGTCAGGCTGGGGTCGGATTCCGTGGTCAGTTCGGCCTGGCCGCAATAGACAATCAGGTCCGGTTGCACATATTGCGTTGCGCTGATGCGCACTCGCATCGTGCCGAGTACCCGGCAGGGCCTGCCCATGACGCCTTCACGCAACATTGCTCCGACGCTGAGTGCAATCGCCGCATGACGGATGCTGGCTTCCGCAATCGGGAAAATTTCCCCATCGTGGTATTCCAGCGGACGGTCCGACACCTGATCAGCCGCCAGGTATTCCTTCACTGTCATCTTAGGAACCGGAAGAGCACCCATAATGCCATCATACCGCTGACCCACCCACGCGCCGCTATTCCAGCCCCAAAGCCCGATCCAACTCCGCTTCCACAGCCGCGAACCCCGCGGGATCCCGCAGCACATTCCCCAACCCCGTGCTCGCCTTCATCTCCACCAGCTTCTCCGCCGCATACAGGGCCAGCGTATACGCCACCGCCGCATGCTTCGAGCTCATCCGCGACCAGTTCTGCCCCAACCGCGCCAGTTTCGGCAATGCCTTCGC
>CALFYN010000614.1 GCA_937952345.1 uncultured Acidobacteriota bacterium | reverse complement strand
CGCTGGGGATGACTCCCCCGCTCGTGTCGCTGACCTGGCCGTTGATGAAACCGCGCGGATCCTGCGCGAGCAGGCCCAACGAAAGCAAGATTCCATAAAACCGGATAAGCATGTCTGATTTTCTTATCACGGAGGCCGAGTGAAAAGCAATCCAGTACTTGTCTGCCGGAGGTGGTAATTCTTTCCAGGCACTGTATGCCACCTTGGTACCTTTTTCCTACTCCATCCCCCAAAACAATCTAGGTACAACATGTTTTCAAGCACTTACGGTTTGGCACAGCAACTGCAATAGAGCGGGCACGGGGAGAAAGGCAGGCAGGCGGCGAAAGGCCTACCGTCTTGAGCGGCTTGCCTGTCTCAGTCATTTCGGAGTGTGTAGTCACAGAACGATTACGGAGCCAGTGGAGCCAGATCTTGCACACTCAGAACGATCCATCGGGTGATTCCATCTCTCGTCATCTCAGTTTGCCCGCCGTCGCAGCCCTCACTCTTTGTCTTTCCTTAGGCGTTAGCAACTTCTACCTGCACAGCCGTTCGAAGGCCATCGAGCAGGAATTGAGCGAAACTCGCAGTTCCCTCAAGAATGAATTGGTCGCCCTGCAGCGGCAGGCAGCAGCAAAGGAACGCGAATACCAGGGAACCATTGCGGCCCTACGCGAGTTAGTCGAGGAAACCGGCGCACGATCCGCGCGCGCCGCCACCGTGGCATCCAGCGCATCCTCCGCGGCGAAGCGCTATTCCGACGAACTCGCCTCACGCCTGCGCAAACAGGCCGCCGCCTTGCAGGAACAGCACAAAGCACTCAGCGCCCAACTCGGCGAAATGAAGACCGCCGCCGACTCCACCGAGAAGCGTGTCTCGGGCATCGTCACCGATGTCTCCACGGTCCGTGGCGATGTGACCCAGGCCCGCTCGGAAATGGAGCGCACCCTATCCGAACTCCGTTCCATGCGCGGTGACCTCGGCCTGCAAAGCGGCCTCATCGCCACCAACGCCAAGGAACTGGCCGCGCTTCGCGCACTCGGTGACAGAGACTACATCGAGTTTGATCTTCCCAAGACGAAGGCTCCGCAGCGCGTCGGCGATGTCACCATGCTTCTGCGCAAGTCCGATCAGAAGCGCAATCGCTTCACCATTGAGCTGATCGCCAATGACAAGAAGGTGGAGAAGAAGGATCGCAACATCAACGAACCCGTCCAGTTCTACCTGGCCCGGGCGCGCCTGCCCTATGAGATTGTGGTGAACGAGGTTCGTAAGGACCGCATCATCGGCTATCTTGCGGCGCCGAAGCTGCGGGCGGCGCGCTAGACCGTTGCTGCTACCTCAATCCGCTCGTTGAAGCTATACCCGAATCCGCGCACGCTGCGGATGAACGTCGGGTTGGTGGTATCCGGTTCGATCTTTTGCCGCAGGCGCAGGATGTAGACGTCCACCGTGCGATCGGTGACCGCGCGGTCATGGCCCCATACGGCATCGAGCAATTGCTCGCGGCTGAACACCACGCCCGGACGGCTCATCAGGAACTCCAGCAGCCGGAACTCGGTCGCCGTCAGTGCCAGCGATTCCCCATTGAGGTTCACGCGGCAACTGGTGCGGTCCAATTCGAGCGCTCCGGCCTTCAACGCACGTTGCGCCGTCTGCTGGCCGCGGAACTGGATCTTAATGCGCGCGATTAGCTCGCGGATGAAGAACGGCTTGACGATGTAGTCGTTGGCGCCCAACTCCAGGCCCACGATGCGGTCCGTTTCGGATGCCCGCGCGGTGAGGAAGATCACCGGTATGTGCGCCAGTTCCGGATGGGCGCGGATGCCCTTGCAGATATCCAGCCCGTCGGAATCCGGCAGCATGATGTCCAGCAGGATCAGGTCCGGGCGTTCGCGCCGGCACAGCTCGATGGCCCCTTTTCCGGTCTGCATACCCACCATCGCGAAGCCTTCCTTCTCCAGGTTGTACTTCAGCAGAGCGTACAGATCGGCATCGTCTTCAATCAGTGCGATCTTCTTCATAAAATCTGAACTTACCTCTAATTCCGTTACAGATACATTACAGCGCGGTTAACTGTCCTTGACGCGTGGCATCCACCATCATTCCCGGGTCTTCCACGGGCAGGGTGAACCAGAATGTGGACCCCTGTCCTTCCTGGCTGCGCACACCGACGTCTCCGCCCATCGCCTTGGCCAGGTGCTTGACGATAGCCAACCCCAGCCCCGTGCCGCCCATCTCCCGCGACCGCGCCTTGTCGACGCGGTAGAATCGCTCGAACAGGCGCGGCAGGTCTTCCTCGGGGATGCCGATGCCGGTGTCCCGCACCGCGATCTCCATCGTCCCATCCGGTGTTGCTGTCGTGGTCACATGGATGGAGCCCCCCTCGGGCGTGTACTTGATGGCGTTGTCCAGCAGGTTGGTGAGAATCTGGTGCACCGCCTCGCTATCGCAGAAGACCTCGGACTTGGGCGCCGCCGGTACAAACTCAATGCGGATGGCCTTCTTGGCGGCAATCGGTCCAATCGAGTCGATGCTCTCCTGCAGGACCGCGTTCACGTAATAGGACTCCGGTTGCAGCTTCTGTGTCTTTAGCTCGATGCGCGACAGCGTCAGCAGGTCCGCCGTCAGCCGGCCCAGCCGTTCGGCGTTCTGCCGGATGATGGAGAGGAATTTGACGTTGTTGGCCGTGTCTTCGAGGGCTCCATCGAGCAGCGTTTCCGTGTAGCCCTGAATCGAGGCCAGTGGGGTGCGCAGCTCATGGGACACGTTGATGACGAAGTCCTTGCGCACGCGCTCCAATTTCTCCAGTTCCACATGCTCGCGATGGAGCTGTTCCACCGTATGCTGCAGCTTCTCACCCGTTTCGTTGAGCTTGCGTTCCAGCAGCCCGAGTTCATCTCCGCGCGGCGCCGGCAAGCGTTCCTTGAAGTTGCCGTCGGCCAGCGATCCGGCGTAGTTGATGATGGCGCCCAGCCGCGAAGAGACGTAACGCGCAAAGAACGCGGCCACGATTACCGCCGGCAGGAATGCCACGCCCACGGCGGCCAGCATCTGCTTGCGAACCATGTCCACGCCCGTGCGTACTTCCTTGATGGGCACGGCCAGCCGCAACACCTGGCCATTGGCGGGCAAGGCCACGTAGAGGAAGGGCGCGCCGAGCGTGGGACTCGGACGGATGACCCACCCGCGTCTGCCATGTAGCGCCTCGGCGATCTCGGGGCGGCTGCGATGATTTTCCATCCGTGCCGGATCGGCCTCGGAATCGCGCAGCACCTTGCCGTCTTTGTCGACGATCGTCAACCTGCCGCCCAGGGCGTGCGCCATCGACTCGAACTTCTGTTCGCCTTCCGCATCGAAGACAAACAGCGACAGAAGCCTGCCCTTCGATGCCAGTTCGCGTGTGAGCGTCTCAATGTAGGCGCGTTCGGCAACCTGCGAGGCGAAGTAGTCTACCGCAACCAGCGCCACCACCAGGATGCACACTACGGCCAGGATCAGCTTTGCGAAGATTTTGCCAGTCAAACCACTATTGTAGCTGGGGGGTGTACAGCCTGTGGTCCTGTATATAGGCCCGCACGGGAACGGGTAGTTCCGTCGCCGGCAGGCCCAGGCTCAACTTGCGCCGCACTTCCGAACTCGACACATGCAGCGCCAGCGATTCCAGGCGATGCACCCGCGCGCCGGGCGGGGTAGCGTATTCGTGGCCGGGGCGGGTCACCACGATGAACTCCACCATGGTGATCACTTCCGAGGCGCGATGCCAGGTGTCAATCTCGGCGAAGGCGTCGGCCCCGATCAGGAAGAAAAACTGCGCATCGGGGGCCATGGCCCGAGCCTTCTCGATTGTGTAGAAGGAGTAGCTCTTCTCGGTGCCTTCTTCCATGCGCGATGCGCGGAAGCGGCTATCCTCCTGGCAGGCCAGTTCCACCATGCGCATGCGGTGCGCGTAGGGCGTGTTTGTGCCGCTCTTATGCGGCGGATGCGCCGCCGGGATGAACCAGACTTCATCCAGTTCGAACTCATCCGCGGCTTCTCTTGCTACGATGAGGTGCGCCCGGTGCACCGGGTCAAATGTGCCGCCAAACAGGCCGATTCGCAAGCGTTGTTGTGCCTCCGCGTTGGGGAAGAAACCTCAAGGTAACATAAAAGGGTAAACATGTTTGATACAAAGCACCCGGAAGTGTTGCGCGCGCTCCGCAACGCATTGGAAGAAGACATCGGCGGCGGCGATGTGACCACTCGCTGCACCGTCCCCGAAGGGGCCATGGCCCGCGGGCGCTTCTTTGTTCGCGAGCGCCTCACGCTCGCCGGCGTCGAACTGCTGGCGCCCATCTACGCGATGCGCGGCGGCGTGGATTCGCTCACCGTGCATTACGCTTCCGGCGAGACGCTGCTGCCCGGAGCCTGCATCGCCACCGTGTCCGGCAAGGCCTGGACCCTGCTGGAGTGCGAGCGCACGTCGCTCAACTTCATCCAGCGGCTGAGCGGTGTGGCCACGCTGTCGCGGCAATATGCCGATGCCGTCAAGCACACGGGCTGCCGCATCCTGGACACGCGCAAGACCACGCCCGGGCTGCGCCACCTGGAGAAGATGGCGGTCGCCGCGGGCGGAGCCACCAACCACCGCATCGGGCTCTACGACGCGATCCTCATCAAGAACAACCACATCAGCGCCGCGGGTTCCATTACCGAAGCTTTGCGCCGAGCCCATGCCACGGGACTTCCCGTCGAGATCGAAGTGCGCACCATGGCCGAACTCGATGAAGCGCTGGCAGCAGGGGCCAGGCGCCTGCTGCTGGATAACCTGACTCCACCGCAGGCCGCCGAATGGATCCGCCATATCGGCGGGCGGGCTTCAGTGGAACTCTCCGGCGGCATTACCATGGAGACCGTGGCTGCTTACGCGGAAACCGGGGCGGACTTCATCTCCTGCGGGGCAATCACGCACTCGGCGCGCGCCATGGACCTAAACTTCCGTCTGGAGTTGCTCAATGCTTGACGTGGATCTTGTTTCCGAAAGCATGCCAAGCCGGACCGTGCTGTGGCTGGAGGAGACCGATACGACCATGCTCGATGCTGCTCGGTTGGCCGAGGGCGGATGTCCTTCCGGCACCGTGGTGGGCGCGGAAATGCAGACCGCGGGGCAGGGAAGGCACGGGCGGTCATGGCGCAGCGACCGCGAATCGGGGCTCTACTTCTCCACTGTGTTGCGATTGCCTCTGGCCCCCGCGCAGCAGCCGCTGGTCACAATGGCCGTGGGGCTGGCTGTCGCCGATGCTATCGAATCGAATACCGGGATCCCCGTTGATCTGCGCTGGCCCAATGATGTGCTCATCGGCGATCGCAAGCTGTGTGGCATCATCGTGCAGCAACACAATGCGGCGCTGGTTTGCGGCATCGGGATCAACGTGAATCAGGAGTCGTTCCCCCAAGAGCTTGCGCCCATCGCCACCAGCCTTCGAATTGCCTCGGGCCGGACTCTGGCGCGCGAGCCCATCCTCCTCGAAGTGCTGCGCTCCATGGACCGCCATCTCGACATGCTGGTGAATGAAGGCCCCGAAGCCATGCTGAAGCTCTTCACCGCGGCTTCCAGCTACGTATCGGGACGCCGCGTGGTAGTGGAGCAGGGC
>CALFYN010000613.1 GCA_937952345.1 uncultured Acidobacteriota bacterium | reverse complement strand
CCTCCATCGCCGCCAAAGGGCACATGCGTGGCGGCAACAAACTCCAGGACGGCACGGGACGCCGCGTCAGCGCCGCCGCCGGCAAAGTCTCCGTCACCGACGGCCCATTCATCGAAAGCAAGGAAATCGTCGCCGGCTACTACATCCTCGAAGCCAACAGCTACGAGGAAGCCGTCTCCCTCGCCTCCGATTGCCCCCACCTCGATTTCGGTGTCATCGAAGTCCGAGAAATCGAACCGACCGAATGACCCAGTCCGTCAATGGAGTCATCGACCATCTGTTCCGGCGCCAGTCGGGACGGATGGTCTCCATGCTCACCGCCGTCTTCGGCTCGCGACATCTCAGTCTCGCCGAAGAAGTCGTTCAGGATGCTTTGCTCCGGGCCCTCGAACTCTGGCCCTTCCAGGGAATCCCCGACAACCCTCAGGCCTGGCTCCTGCGCGTTGCCCGCAATCTGGCCCTCGACCGCCTGCGCCGCCAATCGTCGCTCACCTCCAAGATCCCCGAACTCGAGCGCCGCATGTCGCTCGCCCCAGCCGCCTGCGATCTCGCCGACGAGCAACTCGCCATGATGTTTCTCTGCTGCCATCCCAGCCTCCCCGAGCCAGCCCGTCTCTGCCTGACCCTGAAACTCGTCGCCGGATTCAGCACGGCCGAAATCGCCCGTGCCCTCCTCACCCGAGAAGACGCCGTCGCTCAGCGCATCGTGCGCGCCAAACGCCAGATCCGCGAACAGAACATCCCCCTCGACCTCCCCGCGCCCGAACATCTCCCCCAGCGGCTTCAATCTGTTCTCGAAGCGCTCTACCTCATCTTCAACGAAGGCTACAGCGCATCCAGCGGTGAATCGCTCCTCCGCCGCGATCTCTGCGATGAAGCCATCTACCTCACCTCCCTGCTTGCCGCCAATCCGCACACGGCGCTCCCCAAGACACACGCGCTCCTCGCACTGCAATATCTCCACGCCGCCCGCCTCGATGCCCGTACGGATGCCTCCGGCGATCTCCTCCTCCTCGAACAGCAGGATCGCGCCCTCTGGGACCGCCGCGCCATCGCCCTCGGCTTCCATCACCTCGACCAGAGCGCGCAAGGCGATGAGATCACCCCCTTCCACATCCAGGCTGCCATCGCGGCACAGCACGCCGGCGATGCAACCGACTGGTCCTACATCGTCACTCTCTACGATCAGCTCTACCAGCTTCAGCCTTCCCCCGTCATCCTGCTCAATCGTGCCGTAGCTCTGGCCCGCCGCGACGGCCCCCGGGCCGGATTGGCCGCCGTTGAGACAATCGCCCGCGACCCCGCCCTCGCCCGTTACTACCTTCTCCCCGCCGTCAAGGCAGCCCTCCACCAGGAAGCCGGTGAACGCACTCTCGCCGCCGCATCCTATATGGACGCTCTCGGCTGCCCATCGAACGCCGCCGAACGCCGATTTCTGGAGCGAAGGCTCCAGGGGTTACAATAACCCTGTTCGGGCTACTTCCCCATGGCAGACATGAAAATCCGTCCCAGCACCATGCTGGTCAAAGTGAAATACCTCCTCGCCGCGATCCTCGCCGCCGGGGTCACCTATATCTGGCTCGCCAAGGATCAGCCTTACTTCGCCGCCGGTTACCTGCTGCCTGCCTACTTGCTCGCCACAGCCACAATGCAGCATCTCCGCACCCGTTTCACCACCATGGAAATCGCCGGAGACCGCCTTAAGTACGAAGCCGGCATGGCATCCAAAACCGCCCGTTCCATCCCTCTCCACAAAGTCCAGGACGTCACCGTCAATCAGACCTTGGCACAGCGTATCCTCGGCCTCGGCGACCTCTCCATCGAAACAGCCGGCGAAACCAGCCGCCTCACCATCGAACAGATCTCCTCTCCGCGTGTCGTTGCCGAACAAATCCTCGATATCGTAGCTAAGTTGAGCGAAACAAAAAAATGAGCGAACAAATTCTCAAAGATCGAATTGCCGTCATCACCGGCGCCAGCCGCGGATTAGGCCGCGCCATGGCCCTCTCCCTCGGCGAAGCAGGAGCCAAGCTCGCCCTCGTCGCCCGTGACGCCGCCAAACTCGAAGAGACCGCGGTCGCCGCCCGCGCCCTGGGAGCAGAGTGCGATGTCTTCCTCGCCGACGTCAGCCAGGAGGACTCCGTGCGCGCCGTCGAAGCCAAGATCATCGAACGCTTCGGAGCCTGCCATATCCTCATCAACAACGCCGGTATTAATCTCCGCAAGAACATCACCGATTTCACCCTCGAAGAGTGGAATCGCGTTATGGACAGCAACCTCACCAGCGTCTTCCTCATGTGCCGCTCCTTCGTGCCCCACATGAAAGGCCACGGCTACGGCCGCATCATCAACATGACCTCCATCATGAGTCACGTCTCCCTCCCCGGCCGCACCGCCTATTCCTCATCCAAAACCGCCCTCCTCGGACTCACCCGCGCCCTCGCCCTCGAGCTTGCCCCCGACGCCATCACCGTCAACGGCATCAGCCCCGGCCCCTTCGGCACCGAGATGAACACGCCCCTCATGCAGAATCCCGAACTCAACGCCCAATTTCTATCGAAAATCCCCGTCGGCCGCTGGGGCAAAGTGGAAGAAATCGGAAAATTAGCTCTATATCTCTGCTCGCCCGACGCCGGCTTCATCACCGGCACCGACATCCTCATCGATGGAGGCTGGTGTGCGGCCTAGCCTGATCCTGTTTGCCATCTTCCTCGCCGGTTGCGCCGTAGGTCCGAAGAAAAAACAGATCGCCGTCATCCCCAAGGCCACGTCCCACGTCTTCTGGATCGCTGTCCAGTCCGGAGCCATGGCCGCGGGCAAGGAACTCGGCGTCGAGGTCCTCTGGAACGGCCCCTCCGCCGAAACCGAATACAGCCGCCAGATTCAGATTGTCGACTCCATGGTCGCTCGCAATGTCGACGGTATCGCCATCGCCGCCGCCGAGCGCAAAGCCCTCGTCCAGGCTGTCGAACGGGCCACCAGCGCCGGCATTCCCGTCACTGTCTTTGATTCCGGCCTCGACTCGGAACAATACATGACCTTCGTCGCCACCAACAACGTCGAAGGCGGAAAAATGGCCGCCCGTGAACTCGCCCGCCTCATTGGTGGTGAGGGCAACGTGGCTCTGCTCATGCATGCCCCGGGCAGCCAGTCCACCATGGATCGCGAAAAAGGCTTCGAAGACACCATCGCCGCGGATTTTCCCAAAATCAAAATCGTCGCCCGCCAGTTCTCCCAGTCCGACCGCGCCAAGGGCCGCGCCGCCGCTGAAAATTTCCTCGCCGCCAATCCCGGACTGAAAGGCATCTTCGCCTCCGCCGAACCCGGCAGTGTCGGAGCATCGCTCGCCATCAAGGCTCGCGAACTCCAGGACAAGGTCATGCTCGTCGGCTTCGACTCGAGCGAAAGCCTCATCGAAGACCTGAAGGAAGGCTCCGTCGACGCCCTCGTCGTGCAGGATCCCTTCAAAATCGGCTATGAATCCGTGCGCACGATCGTCGACAAGCTTTCCGGCAAGGAACCACCCAAGCGAATGGACTTGAGCGCCCGCATCGTCCGCAAAGCAGATCTCGAAAAGAGCGAAATCCGCAAGCTCCTCTTGATGGATCAGAAGAAGAACTAACGCCCCATGGCAGAAGAATACGTAGTCATTCCCGCGCAACCCCTGCGCGAATACGCCTCGAGAATGCTCGAAGGCGCCGGCGTCAGCAGCGAACGCGCCGCCTTCATCGCCCGCACCCTCGTCGAAGCCAACCTTCGTGGCGTCGATTCCCACGGCGTCCAACTCCTCAACTTTTACATCGAGCACATGGCTATGCGCTGCATGGATCTCGAAACCAGCGGCCACATCGTCACCGAATCCGGCGGCACCATGACCTACAGCGCCGACAATGGCATCGGCCAGATCATCTCCGACATCTGCTGCGACCACGCCATCCGCCTCGCCAAGGAGCACGGCGTCGCCCTCATCACCGTGCGCGACTCAAACCATTTTGGAGCTGCCGCGTTTTGGTCCCAAAAGATCGCCCGCGCCGGCTTGATCGGCATCTCCTTCTGCAATGCCACCCCGCTTGTTCCGCCATGGCAGGGCAAGGAACCGCGCTTCGGAACCAACCCCATCTGCATGGCCCTGCCCGGAGCCGCCGAAACTTCCTGGCTCCTCGACATGGCCACCACCACCGTCGCCATGGGGAAAATTTTCAAAGCGAACTTCTCTGGGGAGCCCACCATTCCCCAAGGCTGGGCTTTCGATAACGAAGGCGTCCCAACCACCGACACCCAGGCGGCCATCAAAGGCATGCCCATGCCTCTCGGCGGATACAAAGGCAGTGGACTCGCCTTCATGGTGGAAATCCTCGTCGCTGTACTGAGCGGCGGAGCCATGTCCACCGAGGTCGGTGGCGTCCGCATCCGCACGCGTCCCATGCGCTGCGGCCAGGCCTTCATCGGCATCGATGTCGCCCGCTACATGCCCATCGAAGAGTTCAATGCCCGCATGGAATGGTTAATCGGCAACGTCAAGTCGACGCCCCCATCGGCGGGCTACAACGAAGTGCTCGTCGCCGGCGAACCCGAATGGCGCATGGCCCGCATCCGCTCTGTGGAGGGCATCCCGCTTGCCAAGGGAGTCTGGGAAGAACTCGCTCGTACCGCCGCAAAGGTCAACGTCGAACCGCCACAATAGAGAATATGGCCGCGTTGCTGCTCTCGCTGCTGCTCCTCCACTCCACCGCCTTCGCGGAACAGGCGGTCACCCTCCGCTGGAACGAACTGCAGGGCGCAATCGCCAACCGCCATGCCACCGTCCTCCTTACGGACAATCGTCAAATCAAAGGCACCGTCACATCCGTCACCGATGACGCCATCCTTATGCAGCAAGCCCCTTCCGGCCGCGTCGCCCGCGCCTCGGTTCGCGAGATCCGCATCCGCCAAACCAAAGGCCCCCGCCGCGCCATCTTCACCGCGGCCGCGGGCGCAGGCGCAGCTCTCGGCACGCTCCCCTGGGCCATCAGCGACTCCCGAAGCAACATCTCCGACGGAGCACGCATCGCCCAATGGTCCGGCATCACCGCCGTCGCCACTGTGGCCGGCTACTTCATCGGCCGCCGCCTCGACACCAGGGAAACCACCATCCGCATCGCCCCATAACCTGAGTCAAGGTCTGCGCCTTTCCCGATCGACGGGCACGATCACGTGCGGAGCTTCTCGATCCAAATCCGGGTAATTGCCGTGCTGGCCCACTCGGTCAATGACCTCGACAAAATACATGAGATCCCATTGCGGCACGATAAACGCCCCTGGAATCGTGGCCGAATAGACTCCCTTGCCGTCCTCCACAAAACCAACGGTGGCATAGTCCTCAAACTGAGTCAGGTGGCGATACCGCAATCGAATCGAGTCCAGCGGTGCCGTGCGGTCATTCGACTTCACGATGACGGACACCTTCAGATCCTGCCCCGCCCGCGCTCGCTCCGGCCTCACCAATTGCACCTCCGCCGCATCAGAGCGAACCAGAATTCTCTCCGGCCGAAACACCGGCTCACCACGGACAGGCGCTTTGTCTTCATCCCGCAGCTTTCGCAACCCCAATTCCAACCGTTCCAGTTCCTCTCTCCAATGCCTCGGGAACCCCACCCGGTGGACTCCAAACGCCAGTTCCGGTGAATACACATCGCCCGCCGCCGCAACCATTCTCTTCCATGCCGCAACAGCCTCGCCTTCATAGTGAATCGCCTGCAGCAGGTCGTTCCGCTGCGAACCATTCCGGTAACAGTTGTAGGCCACCGCGCCTCGTAATCGCGCCGCATGGAAATCGGCGAGCCCGGCCAGAATCTTCAAATCCGTGATCGTCGTAATAGCTTCCTTGCTCAGCCCGGCGATCCGCTCAGCCCTCTCCACTTCATCCCTGACTGTGCTCGCCAAACCCGCCAGGTACTTGGCGGATTGTTCCGGAGTTCGCTTCGACGTCCTCGCTCCCGAGTCCCGCGCCCGCGCCGCATCCTGTGGATTCTGAAACTGCTCGATATCCGTCCCCTCCGCTGTCGCAAACTCCGCCAGATCCCCCTGCCGCATCATCTCCGCCCAACCCCGCGTCGTCGGAAACAATTGGTACCGGTAGCTGGCCGCCACAATCCGTGGCAGCACACGGCTCGCTGCATGCACCGCGCGCATCAACCGTACTCCCGCCTCCCCAAACCGCCGCTGGAACTCTTCTTCCCAAATCTCCGCCGGTACGCGCGGGTTATACGAAACCCGCCCCCACACCTGATAGAAATGCCAGTACCGTTCGAATTCGTACTCGTAAAACCGGTACCCCGGCGTATGAATCGCCAGAGGAGCCTTATCATGAGGCTCCCCCAACATCTTCGTCGCCAGCATTTCATTCACATCGAAACTGTTCCCGTCATACAGGCGCGCGCTCTCGGCGAACCGCCGCACATACTCCGGATCCGCCCACAGCAACAGCCTCGCCGTCCCACCACTCCACAGCCGCCAATATACCCGATACCGTTGCGGATACTTGAGCAGATCCGCATACCCGTGCCGCCGCTCGTGCTGATTCTGCCGGTTCACATGTGTCGGATGATACGGCAGACCCATTTGCTCCATCCAATACTTGGTTTCCACCAGTGCCCGCAACCCTTGCCGCAACGCGTCGTCGATGATTGCATCCGGCAATTCCTTCGCCCGCAGCGTCACCCGCAGTCCCGGCTTCGCCTTTGCCAGCATCCCGAACACATCGTGCCAGAACCCGGCCATCTCGTCCGGCTTCAACCCCGATTCCGAATGCATCCGGAACTCGATTCCATCAATATCCGGAAAGGTTCTCACAAACTCCTGCAAAGCCGCCTTCGTGTACGCCGTCAGATTCTCCCCGGTCACTCCGGAAACCAACCCCGGCACATCCTTCCCCACGGTCGCCGACGCCCCGGCAATCCCGCCCCCCTGCACCCCGCCCCGATAAATGTGATCCCACACCGCCGGAATCACATCGATCC
>CALFYN010000612.1 GCA_937952345.1 uncultured Acidobacteriota bacterium | reverse complement strand
GCGCGTCCGCCCCAACACCGAAAAAGCCGCCACCATGGAGCCCCACATCCGCGATGTCTATCGCAAATTCCAGAAGCTCTATCCCGAAGCCGTATTCCCCGCCCTCTACATCGTCATCGGACGCCGCAACTCCGGCGGCATGAGCTCTCCCCGCGCCCTCATCCTCGGCGCCGAAATGTTCGCCGGCGAAGGCGCAAGGCTGAAGTTCGAAGACCTCATCCCCATGGTGGCCCACGAACTCGTGCACTTCCAGCAGAACACCGACCCCTCGAAAGCCGGCCTGCTGCTCGACGCATCCATGCGCGAAGGTGGCGCCGATTTCATCGCCGAACTCACCGCCGGCCGCCACATCAACGAGGCCGTGAAAAGCTACGGCGACAGCCATGAGCACGAACTCTGGGAAAAATTCCGGCAGGATATCCAAAAACCGGACCGCCACCGCGCATGGCTCTACAACGGCCGCGACCCCAACCGCATCGGCCCGCCCGATCTCGGCTACTACATGGGATACAAAATCTGCCAGTCCTACTACCAAAGCGCCGTAGACCGCAAAGAAGCATTCCGCAAGCTGGTGAAGATGGACGAACCGGCGGAGATTCTCAAAGCAAGCCGCTACGCCGAACGATTCGCTAAGCCCGCCGCAACTCCGTAGTGCGGAACGGCTCCAGCTTGTCAATCGCCTCCAGCCCATCCTTGGGCAGCCACTTGAAGAAGCGAATGACAATCGACTCCGCCGTGAAATCGGCAATCAGAAACCCGTTTTCCTCCATCGCCGGCAGACGCTCTTCCACCTCGATTGCCTGGGAAGGATACGGCCGTGTCCGCCGTCCCCCGCTGGGCCATCCATTCCCTGTCCCCAGCGCGCCCGATAAAAACACATTCACCGGATTTTGTTTCAAATCCACCGACGCCCCGCGCACCAGCCGGGCCTCCCCGTGCGCGTGCATATCTCCGCTGATCCAGATCGGAACCCGGCCCTTCATCTGCGAGAGCGTCTGCATCAACCGGTCATGCTGTTTCAGCCAGCCCTGCTGATAGTAGGGCTTCTCAACCTTCGTCGTCAGCTTCCCGTCCGGCCCCAGAATATCCGGATACCAATCCCCCCATTTCCCGGCGCTGAACACCGGCGGCATCGAAGACAAATTCACCAGATGCCCCACCCGCGTATCCGCCGCCCGAGCCTTCAGCCATCCCTCCACCTCCGGCGGCACAATCCACGCATTCGGCCCCGCCAGCGACAAATATCTCCGGCAATCGAACAGCGCCACCTCCGCCAGTGACCCATACCGGATCGTCCCGAAGCTCTCCCCCACCCCTTGCGGCTTATCCGGCGCGGACGCACCCGGCAATCCCAGCGGCCGCTCCGCATCCGGCAGAAACTCCGGAAAATACAGTGACCGTGTCCCCCGCCCCAACTGCAGCATGAAATGATCCGGCGGATACGTCACCATCTGCGCATTCGCATCGTCGTTCTCGAAATAATCATGATCGTCCTGCAGCATGAACACCGGCGTGCTGCGGAACCGCGTGCCGTACAGCTTCCCGATCTGCTGCTCACAAACCCGCTTCAGCACGTCCTCGTTCGGCGTACCCATCACCGGCAGCGTCCGCTCAAACCGCCCGATCGGACCGATGATCTCCTCCGTGTACCGCGGCGGCGCTCCCGTCTGCCGCAAATCCCAATAGATATGGTCGCCGTTGCCCACGATGGCGTCCGGAGCAAACGTAAGGGCGCGGTCAAACAGCCGCTGCCGCGTCGCCAGCGGCAGAAAGTTGCTCACCCCAGCCACCGTCCGCAACCGCTCATCGCCGCCGGCGCACGTATAAATCAACAGCCGGAACCGCCCCGGCGCATCCCCCGGAGCCGGAAACGTCTTCACCGTCCACGGATCGCACAGCGCGCTCTTGCCATCCAGAAGCTCCAGCGAATAAGGTTGCCCCGGCGCCAGTCCCTGCAAATCGAACGACCAGAAGTAGCCCTGTGTATCCGTGGCCCGCCCCGCCACCGACAGTTTGCCCGCACGCAGCATCGGTTGCCGCAACTTGCGCCGGAAGGATGCCTTCAGAAGAATCCGGTTGTGGCTCGCCGTCGGCATCAGGTGCGAAACTGCGCCCGCTTGCCACACCGCCCCGCTGGCCGAAGCCGCGCACGCCGTCGACAGTAAAAATGTTCTGCGATCCATAAGCCCTCGCATCTTATCACCCTCATCGGGGTGTGGCGGTATCCCCGGCGAAGGCCCGATCCAAAAAGCAACACCACCCTGCTAAGATGAGAGCGGCACTCGCGCGGACAGCCTCATTGACGGGAAGTCCTCGCGGGGGTAGTCTAGAGGTTAGCGGAGATGGGATGACGCGTTACTTGCCCACCAAGCAATATCAGTATGCAGGGGTCGGCGCTCTTGTACTGGCGATGTTCTGCGCGGCTTTCGCCTTTCAATTCCCCCTGTCATGGGTGCCTACCGGACTCCTCCTCGCCACCGGCGCGATGATGCTCGTGCTCGGCTGCCTTCCTGCCATCGAGATCCACGAATCCCACCTCGCCATCGGCGACAAAATCATTCCCTGGGAGGACATCAAGGCGGTCGATCGCACCGGCTTTGTCAGCCCGCTGCTGCTCTATCTCACGCTGCGTGGCGGCAAGCGCATCCTGCTCGTCTATCCCGGCGGCATGGAAGCCTCGAACGCCTTGCTGCGCCAACTCCGGCGCATGTCCCGCGAAGCCACCATCGACGGTATCCCTTACCGCCAGTTCTGGGGCGAATCTCCCAATGCGGCCGGCGAACGCCGCGCCCTGCCTTCCCCCAAATACCAACTCCTCCGCCCCGAAGATGAGGCCGAAGTAGAACGCCTGTTCCAGCGCCTCAAATCCGTCGGACGGCTGGACCGCACGGAAGAGTAGCCTCCCGCCGCTTTGCGCCGCTTCCCCGTTCGATTCCTTTCCTTGCTCGTTGCCCTGACCCTGGCAGCCTTCCTCACGCATTCCCTCTGGCTCCCAGCCTTCGGCACCTTCCTCGTACAAACCCAACCGCCGCAAAAAGCAGACGCCGTCATTGTCCTCGCCGGCGATTACTCCGGCAGCCGCATCCTCCGCGGCGCCGATCTCGTGCGTGAAGGGCTCGCCCCCTTCGCCCTCGTCAGCGGCCCCTGGGAGATGTACGGCCAGAATGAAGCGCACCTCGCCATCTCCTTCGCTGCCTCCAAAGGTTTGCCCCAAGAATGGTTCCGCCCGGTCCTGCACCATTCCGATTCCACCCGCGAGGAAGCCATCGTCTTTCGCGACCTTCTCGCCCGCGAGCAACTGCGCCGCGTCCTCGTCGTGACCAGCAACTTTCATACCCGCCGCGCCGCATCCATTCTCCGCCGCACCCTGCCCGGCGTAGAAATCGTCATGATCGCAGCGCCCTGGCCCGGCCTCGAACCCGCTTCCTGGTGGACCACCCGCCCCGGCCGCAAAATCATTTTCCAGGAGTGGGTCAAGACTCTGGCAGACTGGTTGAATATATGATTCCAGCGTTCCGCAAGATGTGGCCCTATCTCTGGCGCTACCGCTCCGGCCTCGCGCTGGGCTTTCTTTGCCTCATCGTCAAGGATCTGCTCGTCGTCGCCCAGCCTTTGTTGATCAAAGCCGGCATCGATTCCCTCACCACCGGCTTCTCCATGCGCACCCTGCTCTGGTTCTGCGCCGGCCTCATTGTGCTGTCCCTGCTGAAGGGCGTCTTTCAGTTCTACATGCGCATCGTGCTGGTCGGCATCTCGCGCGATGTGGAATTCGATCTCCGCAACGATCTGTGGGCTCACCTGCTCACCCTCTCGCCCGATTTCTTCGCCCGCTACCGCACCGGCGATATTCTCTCCCGCTCCACCAGCGATCTCAACGCCGTGCGCATGATGCTCGGCCCGGGCGTCATGTACTGGTTTGAAACCGTGCTCACATTCCTGCTCGCCGTCTTCGTCATGATGAGCGTCGACTGGCGCCTCACCCTCATCGCCCTCTCTCCGGCCCCGCTGGTCAGCATCGCCGTCATCTTCTTCGGCCGCCGCATTCATGACCGGTTCGAAAAAATCCAGACCCAATTCGCCGGCATCAGCAGCCGTGTGCAGGAAAACCTCGCCGGCGTTCGCGTCGTCCGCGCCTACACCCAGGAACGCGCCGAAGTCGCCCTGTTCGACAAGCTGAACCGCGATTACGTCGACCAGAACATCAAGCTCGCCAGATTAGGCGGACTGTTCATGCCTCTGCTCCAGTTCCTGGTGGGAGCCACCTTCCTCGGCGTGCTCTGGGCCGGCGGCTACGGACTCATCGAAAAGCGCATCACCCTCGGCAGCTTCGTCATGTTCAACACCTACATGGGCATGCTCGTCTGGCCCATGATCGCCTTCGGCTGGGTCGTCAATCTCATCCAGCGCGGCATGGCCAGCTTCAATCGCATCGACGACATCATTCATCAGAAACCCACCATCGCCCCGCCCGCCAATCCCACGGCACTCCCCACGCCCGTGCGCGGCGCAATCGACTTCCAGGGCGTCACCCTCACCTATCCCACCGGCGATGCCCTGCGCAACATCCACCTTGACATCGAAGCGGGTCAAACCGTCGCCATCGTCGGCCACACCGGATGCGGCAAAACATCGCTCGCCCAGATGATCCCCCGCATGCTCGACCCCACCGCCGGCGAAGTCACCATCGACGGCATCCCGCTCCGCCAGCTCGATCCCGAACACCTCCGCCGCCACATCGGCTTCGTCCCGCAGGAAACATTCCTCTTCAGTTGCACCATCGCCGAAAACATCGCTCTCGGTGTCCCCGATGCCACGCGCGATCAAATCGAGCGCGCCGTCGAAATCGCCGGACTCACCTCCGACCTCGCCGGCTTCCCCAAAGGCCTCGACACCATGGTCGGCGAACGCGGCATCACGCTCTCCGGCGGCCAGAAACAGCGCGTCGCCATCGCCCGAGCCATTCTCCGCAACCCGCGCATCCTCATCCTCGACGATGCCCTCTCCAGCGTCGATACCGTCACCGAAGAGCGTATCCTCAGCGGCCTCTCCGGCCTGCTCGAAGGACGCACCACCATCCTCATTTCACACCGCGTCTCCACCATCCGCCAGGCGGACGTCATCCATGTGCTCGATCACGGAGAAATCCGCGAGAGCGGCTCACACGACCAACTGCTCGCCCGCAACGGCCTCTACGCCAGCCTCTATCAGAAGCAACTCATCGAAGAGGAACTGGAAGCCATCTAAACGTGGTATAGTCCCTTCTCATGCGGATCCTTTGCCTCGCTCTCGCCTTGTCGTTGCCACTGGGATGGCTCGCCGTGCCCGCCGCGGCCCAGTTTAACGAAAACCTCGATGTCCCTTACGTGCCTTCCCCCCAGGAAGTCGTGGATGCGATGCTCAAACTGGCCGGCGTGAAAAACACCGACACCGTCATCGATCTCGGCTGCGGCGACGGACGCATTGTCGTGACCGCGGTGAAAAAATTCGGAGCCAAACGCGCCATCGGCTACGACCTCGACCCCGAGCGCATCACCGAAGCCAACGACAATGCCAAGCAGAACGGCATCGCCGACAAGGTTCAGTTCATCGAGAAAAACCTCTTCGACGCCGAGATCAGTCCAGCCAGCGTCATCACGCTCTATCTGCTGCCCGGCGTCAACGAAAAACTGAAGCCGCGCCTGCTCAAGGAATTGAAGCCCGGCACCCGCATCGTCTCCCACAGCTTCTCCATGGGCGACTGGCAGCCCGTCAAGCAGGAAGACATCGGCGGCCGCCGCATCTATCTCTGGATCGTCGGCAAATAGCGCGCCTTAGCGCAGGTGCTTCTCAAAAAAATCGAGCGTCCGCTGCCACGCCAGTTTCGCCGCCGCCTCATCAAACCGCGGCGTCGTGTCGTTGTGGAAGCCGTGGTTCGCGCCCTCGTACATGTGCGCGGCGTAGGAAACCCGGTTCGCCTTCAGCGCTTCCTCATACGCGGGCCAGCCATTGTTGATCCGCGTATCGAGCGATGCATAGTGCAACAGCACCGGGCACTTGATCTTGCCCGCGTCCGCCGCCGGAGGCTGTGAGCCATAAAACGGCACCGCCGCCGCAAGGTCTGCGCCCATGCGCACGGCCAGCGCATTCGATATTCCACCACCGAAGCAGAATCCCACCACACCCACTTTGCCCGTCGCGTCCGGACGTTTCTTCAGCCAGTAGGCCGAAGCAATGAAATCTTCCAACATCTTGCCCCGGTCCACCTGCCCGAACAGCTTCGCCCCTTTTTCGTTATCGCCCGGATAGCCCCCAACGCTCGTCAAGCCATCCGGCGCATAGGCGATGAAATTCTTCAATGCCAGCCGCCGCGCCACGTCTTCGATATACGGATTCAAACCGCGATTCTCGTGAATCACCAGCACCGCCGGCAGTTTCCCCGATGCCTTCGCCGGACGCGCCAGGTAGCCTTTGATACTCCCGTTGCCCTGCGGCGATGCCACCGTGGCGTACTCCGTCTTGATGCGGCTGTCGTCCGGCGGCACCTGCTGGGCCCACGCGAAGTTCGGGCGCAGGCTCTCGAAAATCGCGGCTGCGGTCAGTCCCCCGGTCGCGAATCGGTTGGCGCCTTCCAGAAAATCCCGGCGCTCAATCTCGCCGTGCACGTACTTGTCAAATAAGTTCAGCAACTCCTGAGGGAAGTCAGAGGCTTTTTTTCGTTCCATGGATTGCGGGTATCCTTTGCTTCGGCAAAGCATACCACAACTGGACCCGCGCTACCCGCCGGAAGCCCGCAGGTGCCGGTACCGCTCATAGATCTCCCGCGGATTCTCCACGAACAGTTCCGTATAACCGCAGTCCCCACAGATCCGGGCAAACAGCGCCGACCGCTGCTTGCCCTTGAAAATCAGCGCATCCGGATCTTCATAAGTGACCACGCTCAGATCCCCCGAATCCGTGCTCCCATGTCCCCGGTCCATAATCCGCACCCGAGGCACAATCTTCTCCGACTTGCACTTCGGACATTGCATCGAATCCATGGCCCTCATTGTACTCCCCGCCGGCGGCCCGTCAACCGCGCCGCGCCATCACCTCCAGATACTCCGCCTCCACCTGCGTGCGCTCGCCCCGCGCTCGATTGTGGCAGGCCCACAAATCCGTCAGTTCCGCGTGCAGGCGCTGCTGCCCGCCGTCATCCAGCGAAGCGAAGGCGCGTGTCATCGGTCCGTAGTTGGCGCGAAAAAAATCCACCACGCCCGCCGGCGCAAACGGATAGTCGAAGTGATACGTCCGCCGCGTCATCTCCATCCCCGCAATGCCCTCGCGCAGCCGCTCGCGCACGGATGCTTCATCGCCCCACAACACCGGCGACGGCATCCCCGACGGAGCAATGTGCCGCCCGATGACGCGAAACATCTGCCCGATGAATCCCTCAGGAGTCCAGTTCGCCATGGCAATCACCCCGCCCAGCCGGCACACGCGGGTCAACTCCGCCGCCACCAAATTGGGCCGTGGCGCGAACATCGCCCCCACCAGGCTGGCCACCACGTCGAAACCGCCATCGCGGTACGGCAGCGCCTCGGCATCGCCCTCCTCGAACGACACCGCCAACCCCTCCGAAAGCGCCCGCTCCCGCGCCTTCTCCAGCCAGTTCGTGGCAATGTCGCAGCCGGTGACTTGGGCCCCGGCGCGCGCGGCGATCAACGCCAGTTGCCCCGCGCCGCAACCCACATCCAACAGCCGCGCGCCCGGCTTCACCTCCAAACGCCAAAAGAACTCCTCCGCATCCGCCTCCATGAACCGTGCGAATACATCGTAGTGCCCCGTCATCCAGGTCGCCTTCAGCCGGCGCTTCAACTCCTCCATCTCAGCCGTCATGTGTTTCTGTGGTGCGATTCCATTCATCATCTTTGTCTCCTCACGACACGGAATACGATCCGTGCCGTTCTGTCTGGATAAGCGAAAATCTCCTCCGAA
>CALFYN010000611.1 GCA_937952345.1 uncultured Acidobacteriota bacterium | reverse complement strand
GTGTTGCCGCCGCGGCTGTCGTGCTGGTGATTCCCGCCTACATCTACGATTGGAAGCCGATCCGCGAAATCGTGATCTTCGGCGAGTTGCTGGCGATCAGTGCGATCATCATGTGCCTGCTGTTTGTGCTGGTGGATATCGGCAGGCCAGACAGGTTTTGGCACCTGATTCCCATCATCGGCCATCTCAATTTTCCGCGGTCCATCCTGGCCTGGGACGTCCTGGTGTTGAATATCTATTTCGTGATCAACCTTGTCGTGGCCACGCACATCCTCTATCGGGCCTTCCACGGGCAACACTACCGCAAAGGTTTGGTTGTGCCCCTGGTGCTGCTGTCGATTCCGATGGCGGTGGGGATCCATTCCGTAACGGCATTCCTGTACAACGCGCTCGCTGCACGGCCCTATTGGAATTCATCAATCCTGGCGCCGCAATTCCTTGCCTCGGCTTTCTGCTCAGGACCAGCGATTCTACTGGCTGTTCTGCAACTGCTGCGAAAGTTCACACGATTCGAGATCAAGGATGAAGCCATCTGGAAAGTTGCCGAGTTAATGGCCTATGCCATGTTCCTGAATCTGTTTCTGCATGGGGCCGAGGCATTCAAGGAATACTACTCCGATACGGAACATTTGCTCTTCACCCGATACTGGTACACCGGGCTTGGCGAGCATCGGACGCTGGTTCCTTTCGCCTGGTCCGCGGTAGCGCTGAACGTGGCTGCTTTCGCCCTGTTCATCGTGCCGGCCGCCCGACGAAACTGGGTGACGCTGAACCTGGGATGCCTGGCGACTTATGCGGGGGTGTACATAGAGAAGGGCATGGGACTCATCATCCCCGGATTGACGCCGGATGCGTTGGGAGAGATCTACGTGTACTATCCGACATTCACGGAAGTGCGCGTCGCTGCCGGTGTGTTCGCGCTTGGGTTTCTGTTGTTCACCCTGATGCTAAAGGTGGCCGTGCCGATCACACTGGGCGAATTCAACGTGGAAGTTTTCGCCCGCCAGCCAGTCAAGTTCTTATATGCTCGAAACCCACAGGGAGTTTTATGAAACAGACAATGTACTCATTTCTAGTTATTGTTCTGGCGACTGCCGCTCTTTCAGCAGCGGATGCCGGTGCAGGCAAGGCGCTCTACGCGCAGAAGTGCAAGTCCTGCCACGGCGCCGATGGGCAGGGAAACCCGGCAATCGCCAAGGCGTTCAAGGTAACCATGCGTCCCCTTTCTTCGAAAGAGGTGCTGGCAAAACCGGATGACGAACTGAAGAAAGCAGTCACCGGAGGTACGGGAAAGATGAAAGGGATAGCGGGAGTCTCAGACGGCCAGGCCGCGGACGTGGTGGCCTTCCTGAGGACGATGGGCAAGTAAAGAACCGTTGCAGCAACCGACAGATCGCGCGAGGCCCGTGCCCGAGCCTCGCGCTAAAGCCAATGCAGTCTGTCGGACCAGCGATGCGTTTATGCCAGTACCGAAGGCAATCCCGCCAGCGCCATCGCCAGTTCCGATTCGTCGTACTCCTGGTCCGTCAGCTTTCCGGCAAAGTAATCAATGTAGGCCTGCATATCGAAATGCCCGTGCCCGCAAAGATTGAACAGGATGGCTTCGCTGCGCCCTTCGGCCTTGCAGCGCAACGCTTCGTCAATCGCTCCCCGCACAGCATGATTGGCTTCCGGCGCGGGAAGTATTCCTTCCGCGCGAGCGAACTGTACTCCAGCCGCGAAACAAGAAACCTGATGATACGCCTTGGCCTCGATCAGCCCGAGTTCCTTCACATGGCTCACCAACGGCCCCATGCCGTGATAGCGCAATCCTCCGGCGTGGAAGCCGGGAGGCGTGAACGTCGACCCCAGCGTGTGCATCTTTGTCAGCGGAGTGAGGTGCGCGGTGTCGCCGAAGTCATAGGCGTAGCGGCCGCGAGTGAGACTCGGGCAAGCCGCCGGTTCCACCGCCACAATGCGAGTCTTCTTTCCGCCACGCAGTTGCGCGCCGAGGAATGGGAACGCGATTCCCGCGAAGTTGGAACCACCGCCCGTGCAGCCGACGATCACATCGGGGTAGTCGTTCGCCATTTCCAACTGAGCCATCGACTCCTGTCCCAACACCGTCTGATGCAGCAGCACATGGTTTAACACGGAGCCCAGTGCATACTTCGTATCGTCGCGCTGCGCCGCCAATTCCACGGCTTCGCTGATGGCGATTCCCAAGCTGCCCGGATGCTCCGGGTTCTTTGCCAGAATCGCGCGTCCGCTGGCCGTTTCATTCGATGGAGACGCAACGCATCGCGCCCCGTAGGATTCCATCAACGCCCGGCGATACGGCTTCTGATTGTAGGAAACACGCACCATGTACACATCCACCTGGATGCCAAACAGCGCACCGGCGAACGCCAGCGAGCTGCCCCACTGCCCTGCCCCGGTCTCCGTCGTGATCTTGTGAATGCCCGCTTCCTTGTTATAGAAAGCTTGTGGCACGGCGGTGTTGGGCTTGTGGCTGCCCGCCGGACTGACGCCCTCGTACTTGTAGTAAATGCGTGCCGGCGTATCGAGCGCCTTCTCTAATCGCCGCGCGCGAAATAGCGGCGTGGGCCGCCATTGCTTGTACACTTCGCGCACGGGCTCGGGAATCTCCACCTCCCGTTCCCCCGTCACCTCCTGCAGAATGAGGCTCATCGGGAAGAGGGGCTCCAGATCTCCCGGACCCACGGGTTGCAGCGTTCCCGGGTGCAACACCGCCGGCGGCGGCGATGGTAGATCGGCTATGACGTTGTACCAGAATTTCGGAATTCTTGACTCTTCCAGCAAGTATTTAATGGTATCCGGCATAATGACTCCTTGCGATAGAATCACGAGTCTAACAAGATGCATCGCCTGGCTGCTGTGACCGGAATCACCCTCCTGCTGGTGCAGGCTGCGCTCATTCTCTATTCACGCGCCACACCGGCGCGCTACTTCTGTTGGGCGCCCTTCGACATGCAGACAGATTATGTGCTGGATGTCACCGTAAACGGCCGCAAGCTGAACGCCACCGAAGTCCGCCAACGTTACCGCCGCTCCATGAAGGGCACCGACAATCGCAGCGTGCAGAATCTGATCGACATTCTGCAGGGCTACGAAGAACGCTATGCGGGCACGGAGAAGGCACACATCGTCATGCGCTACCGCATCAACGGAAAAGAGGAGCGGCTATGGTCGTACCCGCGCTAGTGCGTCCGAGTTGGAACCCGCTTCATTGCGGCGGCACGGCGCTCCCCGTGCCCCTGCTGCTGATGGCGAAACTGATCGCGCTCGCGTTCCTGCTCACCAACCACGTGCGGCTGCTGCCTGATCCGTTTCTGCCCTTCCTTCCCTTCCTCGATCATCTGGTTCCCGGTCCCGTCTTCCAGCGCACGCTGCAAGCGGTGTTCGTGATCAGCGCCGCCGCACTGCTGTTTAACCGCCGCGTGCGAACCTGCTGCCTGTTGTTAGGCGGCACGGTGCTGCTCAGCGTCGTCGCTTCACGTGCCTACTACGGCAACAACAAGACATTCTGCGCGCTGATGCTGATCCTCGCCGGACTCTACACCGGCGGCGAACCGCGATTGCTGCGCTGGCAGGTCGCGCTGGTCTACTTCGGCGCGGGATTGAACAAGGCCCTGGATCCCGACTGGCACTCCGGACAATTCTTCGAACACTGGGCTGGCGTACGGCTGGAGCAACCGGTGTACATCTGGCTCAGCGCTCTGCTGCCACCGCTCGTATTGGGAAAGCTGATGTGCTGGATGACCATTGTGCTCGAGTTGTCCGCCGCGGCATTGCTCACCATCCCACGCACTCGCCTGTACGGAGTCTGCATCAGCATTTTGCTGCAATCGGGATTTTTACTATTCACCGGGCAAACGTTCACCATGTTCTTCTTCGGGATGCAGGCCGCCATGCTCGCCTTTCTCCCGTGGCCGCGGAAGAGACTCGAAGTGATCTACGACGGCGACTGCGGTTTCTGCGACTGGTGCCGGGAACAAATCTCGCGCTTCGACCTGGAGCAGGTTTTCACGTGGGTTCCCTACCAAACCGGGCGAGGCCGCGCGTTCGGCATCCGTGACGATCAGGCTTCGGCGCGGTTGCAGTTGATTCCGCCAAGCGGCAAAGTGCTGGACGGCTTCCTGGCGGTGCGGCGAATGTTGCTTTATCTGCCCGCCTTCTGGCTGATATTATGCGCGCTCATCGCACTTGCGCCTGCTCCCATCGCGCCAACGTGGAGGCGTGTGATCGTTGCGGCGGTGCTGATACTCTTTACCCCGATTGCCAACCGGCCGGGCATAGCCGCTTATGACTTTGTGGCGCGTCACCGCCACCGCATTTTTCCCGGCCGCGCCTGCAGGCTTCCTAACTCGCCGGCTCCCCAGTGATAATATAAGTGCTACATTTTCCTATGGCTGAGCTACAGACTAAGACAATTGAGCCGGATATCACGGTGCTGCCCATCAAGGGACGTCTCCACATTGGGACGACTCTTACGTTTCTTGAGATTGAGATTAAGAAGCTGATTGAGGGTGGATCCAAGAAACTCATCCTCGATCTTTCCGAGTTGAACTACATCGATAGCGCAGGCATCGGAATGCTGATGAACATGTGGGGTCAGGCGAATCATGCCGGTGGAAAACTCGCCGTAGCGGGCGCGGGCGGTACGGTGGCGGAGAGCTTTACCATCGTCCATCTGGACCGCGTTGTCTCTGTCTATCCTGACGTCACGGCAGCTGCCGCGGCATTCTAAACAATCTCCGATAACTTCTTCTCAGCCGTCGGAAACGCATCGATGCGAGTGCCCAGCACCTCATCAGCCAGCGTCTGATACAGATCGCCCAGCGTACCCGTCGTGCGCGTGTGCAGACCGGTTTTCATCCGGCCCGCATGTCCCGCCAGCAGCACTGCGTGGTTATTGTTCTTGTGCGAATTGGCTTCGGCGTGTTCATGCACAAACAGCAGGCATGTATTGTCCAGCATATTCCCCGCCCCTTCCGGCGTGGATTTGAGCTTGCCCACCAGGTAGGCGAACTCCTCCACATGCCAGCGGCAGATGTCGCGAAGGATCCGCATCCCGCGCGGCGTTTCCACCTGCCCGTGCGTGTACTCATGATGGCGCTGCGCCGTGTGCCCCAGCCATGGGAAACGCGACAGCCCCTGGCACTTCGTCAACATGTAACTCGCCACGCGCGTCTGCCCGCTGGCAAACGCATGCACCAGCAAATCGCTCTGTAGTTTGGCGATGCGCGGCCAGTCGCGCAAATCGCCGCCCTCTTCCGGACGCTCCACGACCGTCTTGTACTCCGGCGGCAGGCTGGCGATGGATTTCTCCAGATCTCGCACCGAGCTCAGATACTCTTCCAGCCTCTGCCGGTCCGCTGCGCCCAGTTGTTCGCGCACGCTCCGCGCCTCATCCTGCACCGCATCGAGGATGCTCTTCTGCCGGTCGATCGACGCCCGATCCCGCACGCCGAACAGGCGGTCGAACAGGCGGTGCGGCAGCATCTCCGGCGGCAGCGGACGGTCGCGGTCCGCCCAACTCATGTTGCGTTGGATCGCCTCGCCGAAGCTCTCTTGCGACACGCCGATTTGCAGCGAGCGGAACCGGTATGCCTCCCCGGCCTTGCGCGCCACGTACTGATCGAACGACATGCCACCCGCGCCGCGCCCCGTATAGGGCTTCCCCGAAAGCACCGCGCTCATCGAAGGATAGTGGCTATTGCCCGGGCCCGGAAGCCGCGCCGCGGGGCTATCGAGCCCGCTCACCACATGGATATCCTTGCGAAACGGCGCCAGTGGAGACAAGCAGGGCGTGAACTCAAAACTCGCGCCTTCCCCCTGTGGAATCCAGTATTTCTCGGGAATGCCATTCCCGTTAAACCAGAAGACGAATCGCGGTTCGACAGGCTTTGCCGTGGCGGCGTAGGCAGTTCCACTCGAGTTGAACATCGCCTCGAGCGGGGGCAATCCCAGCGTCACTCCCCATCCGCGCAACAGAGTGCGGCGTGTGATCTGTGCGGGCATCCTCTTAGTTGCCTCCTCGATTCCGGCCAGCGGGCACTCCCGCATGGGCCACCGATATCGCCATTATAAGCTCCTGAAACCGGAACTGCGACTTGCGGAAGCGTTCGAAAGCCTCTTCAATCACCGCTCCATCGCCCGCTTCTTCCGGACGCCCCATTGCGTAACGGAATAGTTGCTTCACAACACACTTCTGGCAACTCGGCTGCGACGCAAGCAACTCGCCCAATTGCCGCGGCGAGGCAAAGGTCGAACCCGCAATTCCCCGCACCTCGCCCTGCGCATGGATCGGCAATTGATACTCCGTCGGCTTCGTCTTTCGCTTCGTCTTCAAGTCGTCCGCGGTGGGATACACCACCAGCAGTTCCTTTTCCCGAAACCGCCCGATGGCGTCAAAGTTCTCCAGCCCGAATCCGATCGGATCCACCAGCGAGTGGCAACTCGCACACACGGCATTGCTCAGGTGCACCTGCAACCGCTCTCGTTGCGTGACCGGCTTTTCATCCGTCACCGGAGGCAGTGTCGCGTTCACACCCGGCGGAGGCGGAGGCACCTGCTGGCATAGGAAGTGTTCACGGACAAACAGTCCTCGCTCAGTGGGCGATGTCTCAGCGGGCTTTGAGGTCAATGTCAGAAACGATGCCTGTCCCAGAATCCCCGCACGCATGCTGGAGGCGGGCAGCGTCACGCGCGCCCACGGCTCCGCGCCTGCCTCCACGCCGTACAATCGCGCCAGTTCCGGCACCAGATGCGTCGTGTCCCCGCGAAAGAAATCGAGAAAATTGCCGTTGTCCCACACCAGCGAACGAAACAACCGCGTCGTCTCTTCGATCATCAGGCCGACAAGCTCCGGCGAATACTCGG
>CALFYN010000610.1 GCA_937952345.1 uncultured Acidobacteriota bacterium | reverse complement strand
AGCCAATGGGCCGTTTCTCGCGACACATGTTTGAGTATTGCGCCAGTACCTTGACCGGAGAAGGACAGGCGTAGAAACGGATGCGTCCAACGTTGGTGCCGCTGACGACGGGGCGGCAGGACACGGTCATGTCGGTGGCCGCGGGTCCGGGTATGGGAATCACGGTTGCCGCGGTGGGCGATGGGCGGCGATTGCCTGTGGGATTGCCGGAGAATCACGAGGTCACCGTGGCGCAGTTTGATCCGGCCGCGCTCGACCGGCGTGAACCGGCACTGGCGGCGTTCCAAGCGTCGCCGGAAGGGCAGGTGCCGGTTACGCATCCGGAAGAGGCGGAAGCAGTGCGGCGGATTCGCGCCTATCGTATCGCGGTGGACGGAAAGCGGTACAAAATCATACGCGGGGATATTCACCGGCATACGGAGATTTCCATGGATGGGGCGCTGGATGGCAGCTTGTGGGATTTGTACCGCTACTCGCTGAACGCTGCCGCGTTCGATTACATCGCGGTCACGGATCACAATTATGGAGCCTGGCTCGACACGGATGAGCCCGAAGGGCGGAACACCGACGATATCTATCAGTATTGGCGGACGCAGAAATCGGCGGATATTTTTCATGTGCCGGGCCGCTTCACGCCGCTGTATGGCTACGAGCGGTCTATCAATTTTCCGTTGGGGCATCGAAACATTGTGCATGTGCGGCGCGGGGTTTTCAGCTATCGCGTGCCGCGTCTGCATATCAGCGAGCGTCCGGAGTTGATCGAGAAGGATGCGCAGGGTTTGTGGGCCTATCTGCGCCGGACCGACGGGGTAGGGATTCCGCACACGTCGGCCACCAGCATGGGAACGGATTGGCGTCTGCGTGACGATGAGGTTGAGCCCGTTACGGAAATCTATCAGGGTGACCGCAATGCCTATGAGGATGAGGGTCAGCCTCGCGCGGCGCTGCAGGACGCCACTGGCCCCGGAGAAGCGGGCCGGCAGCCGTTCCAGAAGGGGTTGGTGTGGAATGCGCTGGGTGTGGGTTACAAGATGGGATTCATCGCTTCGAGCGATCACTATTCCACGCACATTTCCTACGCCAATCTTCTTGTGCCGGAGGGGGTCACCACGCGCGACGATGTGCAGGAGTCATTACGGGCCCGGCGCACGTATGCTTCCACGGACAACATCATTGTCGATTTTCGCGCGGGGAATGTGCTGCAGGGAGGTGAACTGACGGCCGCTTCCTCTCCCGTGTTCACGCTGCGCGCCGTGGGTACCGCACCGATTCTGCGTTACGAGATCATCAAGAACAATACGGTGGTTTATAGCGCGGCTCCTGGCGCCGATGCCACGCTCACGTATCGCGATGATGCGTTCCGGGAAAGCGGCATGAAGGAGACATCGCAGATTCGCGATTGGGCGAAACCGGAGATAGGAATTCGTCCGCGGTCCAAGCAGCCTGCTGCGTATTATTACGTGCGGGTCATTCAGAGCTACAGTGCCGCCGAACCGAACGCCGAAGGCGAGATCGCCTGGAGTTCACCGATCTTTGTGCACCACGGGAATTAGCGGGCGCCGACGGCCACGACATTGCCGCGCGTGTGGAAATAGAGCACGCCTTCGGAAATGGCGGGAGTGGAGAGCACGGTTTCTCCCATCAGATTCTTCCCCAAGGTTTCGAATGCTTTGCCATGTTTGACCACGTAGGTCTCGCCCTCCTCGCTGGTGACATAGATCCGGCCACCCGCCGCTACCGGTGATGAGGTGAATCCGGTGGTACCGGCACCCAAGCGCTGCTCGTAGAATTTCTCGCCGGTTTTCGCGTCGTAAGCTTTGAAAATGCCCTGGCTGGTGCAGGCGTAGGCGATTCCCTGGTAGACGACCGGAGTCTGGAGATAGGAGCCGTTGCGCTCCTGGGTCCAGGCCACGCCGCTGCTGGATGTCGCGCCTTCCGAAGGCGAGATATCGCCCGAGGCATCGGGACGAATCGCATAGAGGGGCGATTTGCGCCCGTGGGCATTGGCCACGTAGATCAAGCCATCGGCGAGAAACGGAGTGGGAACGGGGACGTCGCCACCGGAGCGCAAGCGCCAGAGCTCCTTGCCGGTGCGGAAGTCGTAGCTGACAATCCAGGGGTAGCCGTTGAGCACCACTTGGGTGCGCCCCGCGCTGCGGATGACTCCGGGCGTGCCCCAACTTCCCACGGACACATCGCCGCGCGGGACACGCCATAACTCACGGCCATCGCGGGCATCGAAGGCCGCAGCGAAGCTGTCTTTCTTCGAGTCGTTCTGGACGAGGATGGTGTCTTCGAACAGCGTTGGGGAACTGGCGAAGCCCCACGAAAGGTTGCGGTCGTCGTAAGGCGTCATATCCATCACGCCGAGATCTTTCTTCCAGAGCAACTTCCCGTCCAGTGAATACGCGTAGAGGCCTTCGGAGCCAAAGAAGGCCACCAACCGCTTGCCGTCCACCGCCACAGTGGTATTGTCGTGCGTGGCTTTGGTGTGGCGCTTCACCTTCGGCGCGCCGCGATGGGCGGTCTGTTTCCATACTTCTCGCCCCGTGCGTTTGTCCAGGCAGTAGACCACCCACGACTGTTCGCCGGTATCGTCGGCGGAATCACCCGCGCCATAGAGACCGATCTTCAGCGGGGCGGAACCTTTGGCGCTAATGGCCGTGGTGACGTACAAACGGCCGCCATGGACAACAGGGCTGGAGTGGCTCAGACCCGGCAGTGCGGTCTTCCAGAAAATGTTGCGCATTGCCCCTTCGGCGGTGTCAGCGTTCCAGGACACGGGGGGTTCGCCATCGCCGATACCCGTTGCTCCGGGGCCGCGATAGGATGGCCAATCGGCCGCGCCAATACAGAACGCAACGCAACAAAAGAGTACCAGCAGCATCCGCGACATGCTGCTTACTGTAGCGAAATTCCAGCTTAGGCGGAAACGCCGGTGCTGACCCACTGGCCGGTTTTGCCGCTTTCGAGCACGGCTTCACAGACTTTCTGCGTCTGCAAGGCATCGCGGAAGTTGGGCTGCGTGTGCTTGCCCGATTCGATGCCGCGCACGAAGTCAGCAAGGGCGTTGATGAATGTGTGTTCGTAGCCGATGACGAGGCCGGGAACCCAGTAGCGATCCATGTAGGGATGCTCGCCGTTGGTGACGTGAATCCTGCGCCAACCGCGCACATGGGATTCCGCAGTTTCGCCGGAGGATTGCTTGTACTCGAAGAAATCGAGGTATTCCATCTCTTCGAGATTGAAAGCGACGCTGCCGTCCGCGCCGTTCAGTTCGAACGTCTTGAGGGCTTTGTGGCCGCGGGCGTAGCGCGTGGACTCGAACAGTCCAAGCGAGCCGTTGGCGAACTCGCAAATAAAGAGACAGGCGTCGTCGATGCCCACTTTTTCCACTTTGCCGGTGAGCACATGCGGGCGTTCTTTGATGAAAGTCTCGGTCTTGGCCGTAACGCGCGTGATGGGGCCGTTCAGCCACATGGCTGTGTCGATGTTGTGAGCCAGCAGATCGCCGGTGACACCGGAACCGGCGGCGGCGACATCCAGGCGCCACAATCCGGCGCCGCCTTGCGGCAGATCGGCGGAGATTGTCCAATCCTGAAGGAAGTTGCTGCGCATGTGGAACGGGCGTCCGATGCGGCCTTCGTCGATCAACTGCTTGGCCAGCGTGATGGCGGGCACGCGGCGATAGTTGAACCACACCATGTTGGCGACACCGGCTTTTTCCACGGCTTCCACCATGGGTTCGGCTTCGGCCACGGTGCGCGCCAACGGCTTTTCGCAGAGGATCATCTTGCCGGCTTTGGCGGCGGCGATGGCGATCTCCTGGTGAGTGTCGTTGGGTGTGCAGATATCGACGACATCGACGTCCGGCGCTTCGATCACCTTCTTCCAGTCGGTCTCGACACGCGAGTAGCCCCAGTTGTCGGCGAAGGCTTTCACCTTCTCGGCATTCCGGGCGCAGGCCACTTGCAGCACCACACGGTGATCGAGAGGAAAGAAGTCATTGAGCCGCTTGTACGCATTCGAATGGGCGCGGCCCATGAACCCATATCCGATCATTCCAACCCGTAGCTGTTTCATCGAAAATAATTCTCCGCTTTATCCGAACTTGGCGACGAGGCCATCGACGTACTTCTTGCAGGTTTCGGTGGCGGCCCAGGCGTCGGGCCAGAAGCAGAGATCGATGGTCCACCAGTCGTGGGAGACGTTGGCGGCTTTGAGCAGTTCGGGCATGATTTCGTCGAAATTAAGCTGGCCCAGGCCGAACGGGGGATGCGCGGAGGTCTCATCGTTGCCCTGCGCATCTTTGTGGCAGGAATTGTCGGAGTCGATGAGGTGGATGTGGTTGATGCGGCCACTGAGCTTACGGATCAGTTCGATCTGATTGGGGAAGGTTTCCTTCTCGCCTTCCTGGCGGGCGCCCACCACACCAACCATCTGGCCGTGGCAGGTATCGTACTGCAAGCCGAAATTGGGGCGGTTCACGGCATCGTGGATGCGGACGACGTCAGAGGGCTTGTTGAAGGCGAAGCCCGGCTCGAACTCCCAGCAAATGTACTGGCCGTTGCCGGCGGCGATGTCGGCGCATTTCTGCCATGTCTTCACGACGCGGTCCATGGCGGTTGCGTAGTCCACTTCGCGATGAATGGTGGGAGGCTGCACGCAGTCGACGCGAATCCCGTTGATGCCGACGTCTTTGCAGAATTCAGAGTTCTTCTGAAATTCGGCGATATATTTCGACTGGTCGTCGGTGTTGATGAGCTTTTCGCCCCATAGATTGGCGGCGATGCCGGAGAAGCTGAGCCCGTAGTCCTTCATCTGTGCGACGAGTTCGGCGCGTTGCGATTTCTCGGGCATGGCGCCGGGCCAGGCATCGTTGGGACCGTTGGGGTTGCCCGGATTCGGATGGGGCGGGAATGCGCCCAACTCCACGCCGTCAAAGCCGAGTTGCTTCAACGTGGTGCAGACGGTTTTGAAGTCGATGGGGTTGCTCCCATAGGGGCCGATGGTGTAAGCCCAGGATCCGATCGAGATGCGTTTGCTCATAGGAATTCCAACTACTGATACTGCAAATCACGGGTGGAACGCAAGCTACCCCAGCAGTTCTTTGATTAACTCACCGCCGGTTTGGGAAAGCTGCTTCTCGCGGCCGGCGTGAAGGAAGCGGAGGCGGTTGTCATCGAGGCCCAAGAGGTGGAGCAGCGTGACGTGGAAGTCCTTCAAGGGATGGACCGATTCTACAGCCGCTCCGCCGGTTTCGTCGGTGGCGCCGATGATGTGTCCGGCTTTGACGCCGCCGCCGGCAAGCCAGCAGGCCATGGCATTGGCGTTATGATCGCGGCCCCAGGCTTGTCCGCCGCGGCGGATGCCGTTGTCGGGGCTACGGCCGAATTCGCCGGCGCAGACAACCAAGGTGTCGTCCAGCAGGCCCGTGCGCTTCAGATCCCTGAGCAGTGCGGCGATGGGTTTGTCGATGGCGCGGATACGGGCGCCGTGGGCTTTTTCGATGTAGTCATGCGAATCCCAGCCCATGCAGATTACTTGGACGAACCGGACACCCGCTTCGACCAGCCGTCGCGCCAGCAGGCAACGGCGGCCGTAGGCATCGGCTTCCTTGTCCGGGCCCCCGATGCCGTACATTTCCAGAGTCTGCTTGCTCTCCTTGGTGAGATCGACCACTTGCGGCATTTCGGCCTGCATGCGAAAGGCGAGCTCGTAGCTCTCAATGCGCGCGGCGAGTTCGGCGTGTTCCTTGTGCTGCGCCTGATGGATCTTGTTGAGCGCGGTGAGCAGATCGAGATTGGCGCGCTGACGCTCTTTCGTAACACCCGCGGGAGGCGTCATGTCGAGGATGGGCGTGCCCTCGGGCCGCAGCGGGGTGCCCTGATAGTGCGCGGGCAGATAGCCGTTCGACCAGTTCGCCGCGCCACCTTGCGGGTAAGCGACGTCAGGCAGCACCACGAACGCGGGCAGGTTTTCGTTTTCCGTACCCAGCCCGTAGGATACCCATGCTCCTACAGCCGGGTCGCCGCCGAACTGCGTGCCGGTATTGAGGTGATACAGCGCCGTCGGGTGATTGACGCTTTCGGCGCGCAGACCGCGGTAGAAGCAGACGTCGTCAACGACGGTGGAGAACTGCTCAAAGAGCTTGTTGATCTCGATGCCCATCTTGCCGGCACGGTGAAACTCGAAGGGGCTGCGCACGTAGTAGCGCTCGCCGGTGTTCATGTTGGCTTCGAACTTCGTGCGTTCCTTCTGGAACTTCGTCATGTGAAGCTGTTCGAGCTTCGGCTTGGGATCGATGGTGTCGATGTGACTGGGGCCGCCTTCCATGAGAAGGAAGATGCAGCGTTTCGCCTTGGCGGCGACATGGGGCTTTTTCGGAGAGAGCACACCGGCGCGCGCGGCATCCTGCGAAAGCAATGCGGTGAGCGCGATGGAACCCAGCCCGGCGGTGCTGTCGAACAAGAATCGCCTGCGGTTCATGGCTGTGCTCCTAGTAGACATAAACAAACTCGTTGCTGTTGAGCAGGACCAAAGCGAGATCTGCCAGGGCTCTTGTGGAAGGCGCGACATCGCGCGGGGAGAGATTCGCCTCGTAGGGCGCGGGGTCTTCCAACTGCACAAACGATGACTTCTCGCCGGTCAATTCGCTGGTGATGGTGTGCACGATGGGTTTCTTCTCCGCTTTCGCGGGAGGCGGCGTGGCTTTGTGGTACTCCGTCTGGCGAGCGAGATGGGCAAGGGAGAGCCGCCTCTCTTCGGGCGCCGGGGTGCGGCCGTAGACCAGCCGGAAGGCACGGTCCACCTGCGCGGCCGGGGTATTTGCTTCGCGTTCGAGCCGCGCGGCCATAGCGAGAGCCATGTCATGCACGAACT
>CALFYN010000609.1 GCA_937952345.1 uncultured Acidobacteriota bacterium | reverse complement strand
GAGACGATTTTTCTGGAAGGGATGCAGTTGTTCACATACGCGGCGAAGTGGGATGTGGGGAATCCGGAGTTCATGAACACTCCGATGAAATATGAATTAGGGGATGACAGCGGGTTGCGGCGGGAAGTGATGGCGGCGGCGCGCGGAGCGTGGCAGGCGGTGGAGGCTCGCGGGTATCTGCGGGTGGATGTGAGGCAGGATGCGGATGGCGTGCCGCGGGTGTTGGATGTGAATCCGAATCCGGCGCTGGCGCCGGGGGACGGCGCGGGATTAGCCGCAGAGGAAATGGGCTGGACCTGGGAAGAGCTGATCCGGAAGCTGGTGGAGTACGCATGTTGATGCGGCGGTTGGAGGCGCGGGACCGCGCGGCAGTGGAGGCGATGCTAACCGGCTGCGGGGCGTTCTCCACGGAAGAAGTGGACGCGGCGCTGGAGATATTCGATGGCGAGGAGATGGCCCATTTCGGGGCGGAGGCGGATGGGGTCTTGTGTGGTTATGTCTGTCTGGATCGAGTGGCGCTGACGCGTTCGACCTGGCATGTGTACTGGCTGTGCGTCGATGTCCGGTGGCAGCGGCGCGGGGTGGCCAGGGCGCTGATGGCGCAGGCAGCGGCGTTTGCCAGGAGTATGGGAGGAGAGCGGCTGGTGGTGGAGACGAGCGGACGAGAGGATTATGCGGGAGCACGGCGCTTCTATGAGCAGATGGGATTTGGGGAAGCCGGGCGGATTGCGGATTATTACAAGCCGGGAGACGATTGCGTCTATTACTGCAAATTGATAGTGTGAGGGGATCAGAGGGGAGAGGATAGATGCCAGAATTCAGCCGCTATCAGGTGGGCGGGAAGAAAATTCCGCCGATGCTGGAGCCGGTGATGGACAGCCTGAAGAGCATGTTCGGAAGCCGGTTGGAACTGGTTTGCATCGAAGGGGATTGGTTGACGTTCCGGGTGGCGGGGATGGTTGAGGCCACTTTGCTACTGCAATTGCAGAGGAATGCGGGATTGTTGTTCGGGGGCCAGGCCGACCAGTACCAGGTGACGTGTCCGGCCAACGCGCGGCGCGGGGAAGGCGTGAGCATCCGCTATGTTGGCTTGGCGCGGCACCACGAAGCCAATTACGACGGGTTCTGGTTCTACTGAAGTGCCATGGCGAACGGGTTGCGGGTTCTGAATCTGGCCGAGGCTCGTTTTGAGTGCACGTTCGGAAGAGGGTGTGAGGGGATCTGTTGCCGCAATGGGCGGCCGCCGTTACATGCTGGGGATGAGCAGCGCATCCGGAATCATCTGGCGCAGTTCGTTCCGCTGATGCGTGCCGAGGCGCGGGCGTTGCTGCTGCGGGAAGGCTTCCTGACACGGCGCAAGAAGAGTGGGCTGTTTACGGTGCGAGTGGTGGCCGGGTGGTGCATTTTCTTTCACAACGGATGCGTGCTGGAGCAAGCGGGCCGCATGGAAGGCGACCGGCTGTTGTACAAGCCCGTGGAGTGCGCCTTGTTTCCGCTAGAGCAGAATGCGCGCGGAGACTGGTTTGTGCGGCAGAAGGACTACGGACGGGAAGACTGGGATCTGCCGTGTTTGGATCCGGCGACCAGCGGGCAGGCGGCGGCGGAGTCGTTACGGGAAGAGTTGGCTTTGGTGGAGCGAATGGAATCCGGGCTTGCGCCTGAGCGATTCCCCCTACGGCAATCCTAGGCGTCTTCCTCATTTCTGGACGATAATTCGCAAATCCCTAAGGCCTTTCCCGCGTAGCTTTATCCTCACGCTCCTCCTTAGTATGAAAGTGAGTTAGGAACTACCTCCGGCATGAAGTGCCTTTATTGCGGCAAACGGTTGGCGCTGCTTCGCAAGCTCACGGACAGTGAGTTCTGTACGGACGCGCACCGGCGCGCCTATCAGAAGGAACAGGAGCAGATGGCGCTGGCGCGCCTGTCGGATTCGGGGAAGGCGAAGAAGCGGGCCGAGGCCGAAAAGCCGCTACCGGATCTGAAGGATGAACCGGGCTTCGTGGACTGGAAGCATCGGGCGGCGGAGTGGACCGGGAAGCGGGAAGTGGCGGCGGAGCCGTTTGCGGCCGAGGCGGTGGAGATTCTGCCGGAAGAATCGGTACAGTTGCAGGCATACCCGGCGGAAGCCGGAAGGCTGCCGATGGAGGGCCTGCAAGGGAGTCCGAAGGCGGTGGAGTGGGCGGCGGGCGAACCGGTGCCGGAACCGGCGGAGATGGATATCTTGCTTCCGGCGGCGCGAAAGCGGCGGGAAAGCGGCGAGGCGGCGCGGGTGGCGCTGTACCCGGTGGCGGTACAGGCGGTACGGAGTGGGGCGGCGTCTTTGGTGGAAGCATTCGGAGCGTTTGCGGGAGAAGTCTCCCCGCGGATGCCGGCCTTTGGGGACAACCGGTTGATCACCATGCCGGCGGCGAAGGATGTGGCGGTGCAACTGAATTCGCTCGAGTCGGCACTGGCCACGCACAGCGCGCCGGAAGCGCCATTTAACGGGAAGGTGCGGCTGTCGCGGATGGGGCGGCAGTTGCAGATCGCCGAGCGGGACGGGGAGCGCCGTGAGCTGGGGCAGAAGGCTACGGAAGAGATTGCACGGATGCTGGTGGCGCTGCGGCGGCCGGAGGCTTGTGCCGGGATCGCCGGGCCACGCAAGGTGAAGCCGCGGGAGTTGTTCTTCCCACTTCCACGGCTGGGCGACCTTTCGAGCACGGCGTCGCGGTTGGGCGGGCAGAACATCGCCATCACGCCGCAATCGGGCGTCAACGGGGGACAATGGAAGCCGGGTCCGGTGGAGATCGCATTCCGGCAGGAGATTCGCGACGATCGGACGGGAAAAGGGGCGCCGGGATTTCCGGCGGCGGAAGCGGAGTGGGCCTGCGCGCCGCAACATCTGCCCCGGCTGGCTAGGGTGGTAGCGGCGCAGCAGGAATTGGCCATTGGGCCACGGCTCGACGGGGTGAGCCTGTACCTGGCTGGGGAACCGGCGGCGGCGGCAGGGATTCCACGAAGGGGCGAAGTGGCGGCGGAAGCGATGGGATCGCCGATCGCCATGCCGCTGTTGTGGGCGTGGATGCCGGACACCGCGCTGGGAATGTCGCTGGAGTTGGATGCGCTGGCTCCGGAGGCCGTCGCGGCTGCATGCGGATCCCGCGCTTGCGCGTATCCGGCGGGTTCGATGAAAGCCCCTGAGCTGTGCCTTCCGCGGGCGAGCAGCGTGATCGCGAGACTCGCTTTGCCGATGGATTCGCGGCGCTCGATGGCGCCGCTTGCCGTGGCCGCGGCTCGGCCGCCCGCGCCGTCGGTACGCGGGACCAATCTGGAGATGCTGGCCGCGCCGGCCGAAGTGCAGGCGGTATTTCCGGGGTCCACGGTGCGCCAGGAATACGAACCCGGCATGGCTGGAAAAGTGGTTCCGATGGCGTGCGGGAACGCGGTGCCGTATCCGGAGAACACGGTGGCGATTGAGGAAGTGTCGCCCGTTTGGCCGGAGCCCGAGTTCCTCTATCCGCAATCGCGGAATACCGTGGTGGAAGACAGCGCCATGCGGGAGGCGGTGCGGGCCATGAGCGCGCTCCTGGCCGAGGAGAACCGGTCGTTGTTCGGGCGTTTGCGGTTGCCGTCGTTTTCGCGAGGCGATTCCAAATGGCTGGTGATGTCGGTGCCGGCGATTCTGCTGGTGTCTTTGTACCTGTTGACGGAGAAGGGCCAGCGTCCGGACTTGGATTCGCTGCCGGCGGTAGCAGAGATTGTGGAAGAGCAGCAGGCGGCGCAGCAGGAAGCCGAGCCAGTGGCTGCCCCGGAGCCGAAGGTGGTGGAAACGAAGCGTGCGGGCGTTGCTCCGACGGCGCCGGAAGTGGTGGCCGCACCGGCTGTGGTAGCTGAGGTGCGGAATACGGCGCGGAATGAGGATGGCGTCCTGAGCGGGATCCAGCAGACGATCATGCGGCGCGCGGCGGTGAATCTGAGTGACGATTTCCGCAGCGGGCTGGGGGATTGGGATGGCGAAGGGGAATGGGCCAAAGCCTGGGCGTACGACGCGGCGGTGTTTCTGCACACGGGCCCGCTGATTCTCTA
>CALFYN010000608.1 GCA_937952345.1 uncultured Acidobacteriota bacterium | reverse complement strand
CAGAAACGCCGTCTTCGCCCCCCTCTCGCTCGACATCGACGACGACGACCGCTAGCTGCACTATCCCATTGTGGCGTGGGCGCTCACGCCTGCCGCGTCGCCACTCTTGGCGACGCTTGGCGCATTCCCATGTAAACCCAAGGGCGCCCACAATCGTCCTCCCAACAGATGCTCCTCATCACCCTATACGCCGCACTTCTAGCCAACCCCGCACAACCCGCCACCTGGCACGTCCGCGCCAGTGCACCCCCCACCGGTGACGGCACCTCCTGGACCACCGCCTTCTCCGATCTCCAATCCGCCCTCGCCCGCGCCTCCAGCGGCGATGCAATCTGGGTCGCCGCCGGCATTTACCGCCCCACCACCGGCGCCGATCGCGACGCCTCCTTCCACCTCAAGGAAGGCGTCTCCCTCTACGGAGGCTTCCAAGGCAACGAAACCCAACTCAGTCAACGCGACTGGAACCGCAACCCCACCATCCTCTCCGGCGACATCGGCCGCGAAGGCGTGCCAGAGGACAACAGCTTCCACGTCGTCCACGGCGCCAATCAAGCCATCCTCGACGGCTTCCTCATCCGCGATGGCTACGCAGTCCCGACCCGTGGAGGCCCCCCCGGCGGTCCCGGTCCACGCCCGGGCCCAGGCCCCAACCCCGGCCAACGCCGCCCGCCCCCCGGCCCCGGCGGCCCCCGTCAAGGCCAACCCGTCCACATCTCCCCCCAGCAAATCCTCGCCGGAGTCAACCCCGGCAGCGGCGCCGGCATGGTCAATTTCCAATCCGCCCCCACCGTCCGCAACTGCATCTTCGAAAACAACCGCGCCGCCAAAGGTGGAGCCGTCTACAACATGACCAGCACCGACTTCCCCCCGCGCCCCGGCAACCGCGCCCCCGCCCCCACCTTCATCGACTGCATCTTCCGCAACAATTGGGCCGCCGGCCGTGGCGGAGCCATCTCCAACGACCTCGGCACCTCCCCCGTCTTCCTCAACTGCCGTTTTGAAAACAACGAAACGCCCCAAAAAGGCGCCGGCATCTACAACGACTTCGCCGCCTCCCCCGTACTCATCAACTGCCTCTTCCTCGGCAACCGCGCCGACAGCGCCGCCGCCCTCGGCAACGACGGCGGATCCTCCCCAGTCCTCCTGCACTGCACCTTCACCGCCAACCACGCCCGCAACCACGGACCCTCCCTCTACCAGGGAACCGGCCCCTCCAACAATCCCGTCCTCCTCCAATCCATCGTCTGGGGCAATCGCTGCGATTGGGAAGACCCCGGCATCTATGACTGGCACGACAACCGCCCCCACGTCGAATCCTCCATCGTCGAAGGCGGCTATCCTGGAGCCTCCTCCACCGATCCCCACCTCAACGCAAGCCACGTCGCTTCCACCGGCGAAGGCTACAAACCTGGCGACCCCCGCTTCACCGAAGCCACGCTCCCCGCCCTGCTCCAAACCCTCGCCAAATGGCGTGCCACAGGCCCCGCGGAACGCCGCCCTCCCGGCCCTCCGCCACTGGCCGCCGCCCCCGAGCCTTCCAATCGAGTCATCTATGTCAACGCCCGCCGCACCCCCGGTGGCGATGGCACTTCCTGGAACACAGCCTTCTCCTCCCTCACCGCGGCTCTTGAAAACGCTGCCCGCGACGCCGCCGAAATCTGGGTCGCCGCCGGAACCTACACGCCTTCCCCCTCCGACCGTTCCGCCTCTTTCACCTTATCCCCGAACGTCCGCCTCTACGGCGGGTTCACCGGCGTCGAAACCGCCCTCACCCAGCGCGACCACCGCAAAAACGTCACCATCCTCTCCGGCGAAATCGGCGCACCCGGCAAGCGCGAAGACAACTCCCACCATGTCCTGACCGGAGCCAACGGCGCCATCGTCGACGGATTCACCATCACCGCCGGTTACGCCGATGGCCCCGGCTACGACGGCAAAGGCGGCGGTCTCATCAACTATCGCCGCGCCCCCCAGGATCGTCCCAATCTGCCCCGCATCACCGGCTATTCCACCGAAGTCCGCAATTGCCTCTTCACCGCCAACTACGCCCGCGACGGTGGCGCCGTCTACAGCTACGATCGCGCCAAGCCGAAGTTCGTCCGCACCGTCTTCCACAATAACAGCGCAATCAACGGCGGCGCGGTACTCGACCGCGTCGGTGTCGAAACCACCTTCGAGGAGTGCGAATTTACGTCCAATTCCGCCCGCTGGCGCGGCGGAGCCCTCTACTTCGACTACGGCTCCCGTCCCAAAATCCAGAACTCCGTCTTCCGCCAGAACGCCACGCAAGGACACGGCGGCGCCATCTACAGCCTCAGCCGCGCCTCGCAACTCGAAAACACCGTCGTCACCGTCTCCACCAGCCGCTTCGAGCGCAATACCGCCGAAGGCGACGGCGGCGCAGCCAATTTCGACGACAGCACCGTTGCCACCGTCGAAGGCTGCACCTTCACCGCCAATCAAGCCAAAGGCAGCGGTGGAGACATCGCCACCACCAATCGCTCCACCACTACATCCAATCCCGCCCCACGCTAATCAACCCTGGCGGCGCACGCGCCCCGCCTGGATCGCCTCCAACAGCCCTTTCACCCGGCTCTCCACCACCGCCCGCAGCGCATCCTCCGCCGTCATCGGCGCCGTCGCCGACGCCTTCCCCTCCACCGTCGCCACATTCGCCATGAACCCATCCACGTTGACATTGAACTGCGCCTTCACCTCGCTCGTCCTGCCCTGCTGCGTCAACTTCACCAGCTTCCCGAAGATATTAAACCCCGGGCTCTTGTTCTCACCCACTGGCACTTCCCGCGGCTCGAATCCCTCCGTCCGTTTCACCGTCCGCCGCGCCTCATCGCCCATCGCTTCGGTCAGCGGCTTCGACAGGTCCTTGCTGATGCCTTTATCGGCCGTCCACGGCCCTAACGTAATCTCCATCGGATTGATCCTCCTACCTCCTTAAGCGAAAACCGCGCAAAATTTGATCGCCCCCGCCCGCATCTGTGTGAATCTGTGTGCATCTGTGGCCCAAACCCGGCCCCCAATAAACCGTCGTCACATTTCCAAAAAATATTTTTTATTAAACAAAATCAACAACTTATAAGCTCACAATCCCGAAAAGCCGCCATCCCCGTCCACCCGCCCTGCTACCGTCATCACCAGGAGAGCCCCATGCAATCCCTCACCGCAAAACAACTCGAAGTGCTCCAGGCCCTGTCATCCGGCCAGAGCGTTGCCGCCGCCGCCGCTGCTTTCGGCATTCACCGCACCACCATCCATACCTGGTCCCGCACCAACCCCGAATTCCACCAGGCCCTCGAAGCCTGCAAGGAGGCCCATGCCGACGCCGTCCGCGACCGCATGAGTCGCCTCGTCGACCCATCCCTCGGCTTCCTCGAACGCATCGTCCTGGACGAATCCGCCTCCCCGTCGCTCCGCGTCCGCACCACCATGTCCATCCTCAAGTTCATGGCCACCTACCACCAATCGCCCGCCCCCAAAACCGCCGCTTCCGCCGAACTCCTCCACGAGGCGTTCTCCGAAGGCTACCAGGCCGGACTCGCCGCCGCCGCCGCACCCGCCGGCGAACAAACCCCAATTCATCACAATTCATCACTTTCCAACGAAACAACCGAAAATCCCTCCCCCACCACCAGCCAGACTCCCCGCAATGCCTTCTGCCCCTGCGGCAGCAAACTCAAATTCAAGCGCTGCTGCGGAAAGAACGCACCGCCCGTCCTGTCCCGTGCCGCCGTACCCCAATTCATGGAGGCAAGGTCATGAGAACCTACGACAGCCGTCCCGTTCGCAACAAGCCATCCCGCTTCAAGGGCGTTTACCTCACCAAAAGCAAGCGCTGGCACGCCATATTGAATACCGGCAAGCAGTACTTCCACCTCGGCACGTTCGACACCGAAGAGGAAGCCGCCATCGCCTACGACCGCGCCGCCCTCGAGCACCGCGGCCCCCAGACCTTCCTCAACTTCCGCGACCTCGGCCGCATCACGGACCCCATTCTCGAAGCCGGTTCCGCCCTCATTCCTCTGAAAAACGGGAAGCATTTCCGCATCGACAAGTCCGACTTCGACTCCGTCTCCCGCTACTACTGGCATGGCGGCCCGGATATCAAGGGCGCCAACGGCAGGAACGATAACACCACCCTGCGCGATCTCCTCCTCGGCCACGTCCCGTCCACCCACCGCGTCATCCACGTCAATGGCGACCGCTACGATTACCGCCGCGCCAACCTCATGATCGTCCCCCGCACCCTCCACCAGGGCCTGTCGCGCAAAATCTCCAGCCCCAAGCAGTCCCGCTTCAAGGGCGTCAAGCGCCGCAACGCCACCACCTGGCACGCACGTTTCCTCGGCAAGCACATCGGCGCATTCCCCACCGAGGAAGAGGCCGCCCGCGCCTACGACGATGCCGCCCGCATCCGCTACGGCACGCTCGCCGCCCTCAACTTCCCGCTCCCCGGCGAACGATCCTGCCTCGATCGCGCCGCCTGATATGATGAGCGGGATATGCTCCGCCTTCCT
>CALFYN010000607.1 GCA_937952345.1 uncultured Acidobacteriota bacterium | reverse complement strand
TTCGCCGACGCGGTGTCGCGGCTGAGCGCCTGATCCGCGCTACCGGCCGCCCTTGAGGTGCGCCTGTCCCGCGGCGTTGCCGTTCCTCGGCTTGAAGGTCCCGTCCACTGCAATGAGCGAGAGCGCGGAGGCGAGCTCCTGCACCGCCGGGCTCCCCCACGCCGCGCGCAGGGCCAACGGCGACCGAATCGATGAGACGAAAGGTGCATTGACGTTTGTTAGGGGGGGGGCGGATAATTGCTGCGAAGGGAAGCGGCATTCGCCCGGCCGGATCGGGCGACGAAACGACGAGCAAGGGAGCGATCCAATGTGGCGCGGTCTGCAGTGCCTGCTGTTGGGCGCCATTCTCCTGGGCGCGCCATGGCAGGTGTGGGCGGCGGGCACGGAGAGGGACGAAGTCCGGGAGTTCACGCAGTTGCTGGTCCTCTACGACTATGGCGCCACGGAGGACGCGGCGATCGCCGAGAGCATTGTCGAGATCGTTGGCCGCACCGAAAGAACGCCCGCCGAGACCCGGCTCTTCGAACGTCTCCAGCGACCTTCCAGCGCCAGGTTCCTGATTCCGACCAGGCACCCTGTCGATCTCCGCGAGCGGCTCGGGGCCGATTCTCCCGCCGAGTTTCTCCAGCGATACGTGGTGCTCGAATTCGGAAGCGCCGAGGCGGCGAGGGTGGCCCTGGTCGCGCTCAAACAGGAACGCAACGTGAAGTCCGTTTCGCCGAATGGGGCGGGCGAATTTTCCGTATCGCCGTCGGACCCCCTATTTGCGACGGCTGGTTCTCCGATGGACTACCAGTGGGGCCTCCATGCGCTTGGCATGCAGTACGCGTGGGACCTTGCGCGCGGTCATGCCTATGTCGGCCACGTCGACAGCGGCATCCAGATCGATCATCCGGACCTCAATTACCGGCCGCAGTTCTTCTATGCGTATGACGGTGCAATTTCAGCAGACGAACTGGCATACGCTTCCACATTCCGAGGGCATGGTACTCACACGGCTGGCATCATTGCAGCATCCACGTCGAATCCGGTTTCGCAGTATGGCCACCCAAACCCACCCGCGCCCATCGGCGTTTCTGGCATGTGCTGGCATTGCAGCCTGCTCGTGGCGCGCGCAACTGTGCCTGTTGATCCATTATCGGGTGCGCCATTTCTGCCGATCTCGGGGATGATCGCGAGCACCTATTGGGCGGTGGATTCTGGCGCGCAGGTCATCAATTTGAGCATGGGACTAGATCCCAGTCCAAATGGTCCCGGGATTCCGGACTGCATTGGCGACCCCTACAATTCATTCTGTCTCGTGCTTGCTCACGCTGCCGCCAGACAGGTTGTGATTTCTGCGGCTGCCGGCAACGACATGCTCCCCGAGGTCCAGTTTCCTGCGAGCGATTCGCGGACGATTGCCGTCGGCGCGGTGCAGTCCGTCGCAACCAACTTGCGGGGCTTTCTGTGGACGGAGGAAGTCCCGTTGGACGGCTTCAGGGGATCGAACACGGGTATCGCGATGCAATTCTGGGGAGTCGTGGCGCCGGGGCGGGATGTATTGTCAACCGTGTACACGACCTTCGATTGGAACCCGCTTACGCGATGCGGCGATAACGGCTTTGGAAGCAACGCAGGCATCGGCTACGGGATCTGCACGGGGACGTCCATGGCGGCGCCTTTCGTGAGCGGGCTCGCCGGCATCATGCGGTCGGCCAATCCCCTGCTTTCCGCGGATGACATCCGGGCCCTGATCCTGCTCTCTTCGAGTCAGGCGTCCGCGCCGGACCAGTGGGCCGGCTATGGGATGCCCAACGGCTACATCGCGGTCTGGGCGGCCCTGAACACCGCGAACCGCCTGACGCCCCTCTTCGCTTTCTGGGGACCCTATACCCGGAACTACTTCTACACGACCGCTCCGCAGATGGGCAGCGCAGCGGTGATCGGAACGATGCCGCCCTACGTCTCGTCGGGATTCAACGGATATAACCCCGTCGGAACGAGCGTTCCTGGGATTTCGCTGTTTCCGGGGACGACGAGGCCAGCGCTCGCCGAGTCGTGGATCTTCACCACTCACACGAACCCCTCTAACCCGAGCGTGGAATTGCGCCCCCTGCTTCGGCTGAGCTTCAAGTGCGGCGACTACCTGCCGCCGGGCGCCACCTCGGTCTGCGCAGACTACCCCTATCACGTGGACCACTTCTACTCCACCGACTACAACGAGGCCCAGACCTACGTGAGCGCCGCCGGCTACAAGATCGACGGAGTCGAGGGCTACGTCTATCCCTACAGCTATGCCCAGCCGGCCAATACCGAAGCGCTCATCCGGGCCTACAATCCCGCGGTGGACGATCACGCGATCTTCCCGCAGTCGCTGCAGGCGTCCATGGCGTCCCAGGGTTACACGGTGAACGTGACCACCCTCGGGTATGTCTACCGGAACAACGGCTACCGGCCCACCTACTGAGAGCGTGGCGATCGGGCCAAGTTGAAGGAGTCGCGACCATGAAACTTCGAGCGGTGCTGGGCGGATGGGCGGTCGCGGTTCTGGCGTTGCTGGCCGGCGCTGGCAATGCTCAGACATTTTCCATCGAGCCGTCGGTGCCCAAGGCGAAGGAGGCAGTTTGGCTCGTAATTGGCAATGGCAATAGCGGCTTTTTCGGGCCCTCGCCTTCCACGATGGCGGGCAACAAGATTTCCGTGATTTATCGCCAACCCGAAGTTGTCCCGATGCCACCATCCGGCGCTTACTACCTTGAACTGGGCCGGTTCCCGGAAGGCGCATATGAA
>CALFYN010000606.1 GCA_937952345.1 uncultured Acidobacteriota bacterium | reverse complement strand
CGTTTGCCGATTTAATCCGGGCGTTTGTGCAGGATCAGACAGTGACTCGTTATGAAACTTGGGACGAGTTGTATGGTTACTGCCGTTATTCAGCGAATCCGGTGGGGCGGCTGGTGCTGTATCTGTGCGGGTATCGCGATGCGGAACGGCAGCGGCTTTCCGATGCGACGTGCACGGCGCTGCAACTGGCGAATTTCTGGCAGGATGTGACAGTGGACTTGCAGAAGGATCGCATCTACATCCCGCTGGGTGTGATGCGGAAGCATGGTTATGCGGAGGCGGATCTGCGGGCATTGCGGTTCAATGCGGCGTTTCGCGAAGTTATGCGGGAGATTGTGGAGGAAGCGCGGCGGCTGTTCGTGGAAGGGCTGCCGTTGCCGGGGATGCTGGACCGGCGGCTGGCGATTGATATCGAGCTGTTCAGCCGCGGCGGGATGAAGGTGCTTGAGAAGATTGAGGCGCTTGATTACAACGTGCTGGCGCGGCGGCCGTTGATTTCGAAGATGGAGCGGGTGGGGCTGCTGCTGCGTACGCTGGTGGGCGTGACATTTCGACGGGCGGCATGAAGACGGATCTGGCGGCTTCCTATGCCTGGTGCGAGGGGGTGGCTCGCAAGCGGGCGAAGAATTTCTACTACAGCTTTCTGTTGCTGGATGGGGCTCGGCGGCGGGCGATGTGCGCGGTGTATGCGTTCATGCGCATCTGCGATGATTTGAGCGATGAGCCGGGGGAGAAGACGGCGGCGCAGTTTCGGGATTGGCGTGCGCGGACGATGGCGGCACTGGGGGGCAACTACGACGAACATCCGCTGTGGCCGGCGTTCCACGATACGGCGGTGCGGTACCGGATTCCGCACGAGTATTTTCACCACATGATTGATGGGGTGGAGAGCGACATTACGTTCCGGGAGATGGCGCGTTATGAGGAACTGGAACAATACTGCTACCGGGTGGCGAGCGTGGTGGGGCTGACGGTGATTCATGTGCTGGGGTTTGAAGATGAGCGGGCGCTGGGGTTGGCGGAGAAGTGCGGGGTGGCGTTTCAGTTGACGAATATCCTGCGGGATGTGAAAGAGGATTTCGGGAATGGGCGAGTGTATCTTCCGATGGAGGACCGGCAGCGGTTTGGTGTGACGGGGTCGGATTTGGGGGCGGGGCGGGTGTCAGGGGCGTTGCGCGAGTTGCTGGCGTTTGAGGCGGAGCGGGCGGAGGCGTTGTACCGGGAAGCGATGCCACTGGTGGGGATGGTGGATCCATCGGGGCGGGCGATGCTGCGGGCGATCATTGCGATTTATCATGAGCTGCTGGAGCGGATCCGGGGGGCGGAATATGAAGTGCTGGCGCGGCGGATTGCGGTGCCGGCGTGGCGGAAGGTGTGGATATTGGCGCGGTCGCGGCGGATCAGTTGACCAGCAGATGGGCGATGCGAATGGCGTGGCCGCGGCTGGCGGGGTTCGATTGCGGGGAGACGCGGAGAAGCAGTTCATGGGGGCCGGGTTGGAGATCGGCGTCGAGGATGTAGGCCCAGGGGATGTGGAGGTTGGGGCTCCAGCGGGTGAAGAGATCGAGGCGGCGGAAGGGTGCTCCGTCGATGCTGAATTCGGCGATACCGGAGTCAGGGCCGGCGGCGACGAACAGGCCGATGGCTGAGCCTTCGAAGCGGTAGCGGAATTCGGCGCCGGGAGTTTCGGAAACCAGCATGGGAACGCGGACGAAGCCGGGGCGCGTGCCGGCGCGGTCTTCGGGGGCGGGTTGCCAATTGTCGATGACGGACCAGCCCGGGCCTTGATTGGCTTTGCGGATGTCTTCGAGACGGCCGTGAAAGTAGCTTTGCGGGTCGAGCGGTTCGGGGAGTTTCCAGGCGGCATCGAAGAGGCGGACGATGGAGCGGAGGTAGACTTCGTGGCCGAACGGGGAGGGGTGGAGATTGACGAAATCGCCGTCCCAGGTGAACTCGCCGGCATCGATGCGTTCGGTGACTTCGCGGGCGAGATCGATGGAGGGGATACGGTAGTGTTCGGCGACTTTTTCGTGGGTGGCGATGACGGAGGGCGTGCGGCCCTGGCGGTAGGATTCGACCTTGCCGGGATCGACGAAGTGGAGCAGGACGATGTCGATGTTGGGGTTGGTGAGGCGCGTCTGGCGGACGATGCCTTCCATGCCGCGGAGTTGCTGTTGCGGGGGGAATTGATTGGTGTCGTCGTTGACGGCGGCCTCTTCGAATAAGAGATCGACGGGGCCTTGGGAGAAGACGTCCCGCTGGAGGCGGAAGGCTCCCGGGGTGGATCCGGTGGAGGGTATGCCGGCGTCGATGCATTCGATGGTGGTTTGCGGGAAGCGGCTGCGCAGGTGCCGGCAGACGAGATCGCGCCAGCCTTTCATGGCGGTGATGGAGCCGCCGAGGAAAGCGACTCGCGCCGTTCCGCCGGCCGAGAATTTCGCGAGGGAATTGCGGAGGCCGCCGCGCAGTTGGAAGTATTCGCGGGTGATGGGGTGGAGTTGCGATTCGATGCCGGCCGCCACCTTGCGGGCGAGGTGCGCGTAGCCTTCTTTCGAGTAGTGGACATCGCCGGGCTTGAGGGCGTAGGCGGCGGCTTTGGGCAGCATGTGGCTGTAGAGATCGGTGGTGAGGATGCCGTTCTCGTACATGATGCGTTGGGCGGCCTGGTTGTAGCGGACTTCATCGCCTTTATGTCGGCCGGGTTCGTTATCGGGGACGGGAGTGGTGGCGGCCCAGAGGAGGCGGGCTCCGGTTTTCTTGAGGCGGGTGACGAGTTCGCGGAGATGCTTTTCATATTCAGGCAACGGCCAGGTTTGCGTGCCGTTGACTTTATCGAGGCCGGTGACTTTGGAGCCGTTGGGGCGATAGGCGAGATCCCAGAGTCCCCAGTTGAAATGGATGACATCCCAC
>CALFYN010000605.1 GCA_937952345.1 uncultured Acidobacteriota bacterium | reverse complement strand
GGAAAGCGAAAGGAACGGAAGAAGGGCGAATTCGGGGTCTGGAGGCACGTTACAGCTGCATGTAACGTGCCTTGGAGGTACCTTTAGATGTCGTAGTAGAGGGCGAACTCGTAAGGATGCGGACGGAGGCGGACCGCATCGGCTTCGTTCTTGCGCTTGTAGGCGATGAAGGTTTCGATCAGCTCTTCGGTGAAGACGTCGCCTTTCAACAGGAAGGCGTGATCTTCTTCGAGGCAACTGAGGGCTTCGTCGAGCGAGGCAGGCATGGACGGGACGTTCTTCATCTCCTCGGGGGTGAGATCGTAGATGTCCTTGTCGAGGCTCTCGCCGGGATCGATCTTGTTGAGTACGCCGTCGAGGCCGGCCATGAGCATGGCGGAGAACGCCATGTAGGGATTGGCCGAAGGATCGGGGGGACGGAACTCGACGCGCTTGGCCTTGGGGCTGGAGGAATACATGGGGATGCGCACGGCAGCGGAGCGATTGCGGCGGCTGTAGGCGAGATTGACCGGGGCTTCGTAGCCGGGCACCAGACGCTTATAGCTGTTGGTGGTGGGGGCGATGATGGCCGAGAGGGCACGGGCATGGCGAAGCAGGCCGCCAATGTACCAGAGGGCCATCTGGCTGAGTCCGGCGTAGTTGTCACCGGCAAAGAGCGGCTTGCCGGATTTCCAGAGACTCTGGTGGCAATGCATGCCGCTGCCGTTGTCGCCGAATAGCGGCTTCGGCATGAAGGTGACCGTCTTGCCGTACTGATCGGCGACGTTCCGCACGACATACTTGTAAGTCATCATGTTGTCGGCGGATTTGAGGAGGGTGTTGAAGCGCTGGTCGATTTCGCACTGGCCGCCGGTGGCGACTTCGTGGTGGTGGCATTCGATGTGAAGGCCGCAACGCTGCATGACTTCGACCATTTCGGCGCGCAGTTCCTGGTAGTGGTCAGTGGGAGGAACGGGGAAATAGCCTTCCTTGGTGCGGGGGCGATAGCCGCGGTTGTTGTCTTCGCGGCCGGAGTTCCAGCGGCCTTCCTCCGCATCGATGAAGTAGAAGCCGCAGTGCTGGGTCTGATCGAAACGGATGTTGTCGAAGATGAAGAATTCAGCTTCGGCGCCGAAGAAGGCGGTGTCGGCGAGGTTGGTGCTCTTGAGGTAGTTTTCGGCTTTCATGGCGATCCAGCGGGGATCGCGTTCGTAGTGCTGGCGGGTGATGGGGTCGATGACGGTGCCGAGCATCACCAGGGTGGGCACTTCGAAGAACGGATCGACCATGGCGGAGGCGGGGTCGGGAATGAGGAGCATGTCGCTCTCATTGATCGCCGCCCAGCCGCGGATGCTGGATCCATCGATGCCGAAGCCGTTCTCGAAGCTGTCCTCGTCGAGTTCGGAGATCGGATAGGAGATGTGATGTTGCAGACCGGGAATATCGGTGAAGCGCATGTCGAGTTGTTTGCACTCGTGCTTCTTGGCGAATTCCAAAACTTCCTGTGGGGTCATCGGAGCCTCCCTTTTGGCCTCAAGATAAGCCTGTATCGTACCCGACGGGAAATCGGGGCGTCAAATGGCGGTGGCATTCTAGCGGACCAGTTCGAGGGCTTTGCGGAAGAGAGGTTCGAAGGAGTCGCCGAGGCCGGCGGCGCGGGCTTTGCGGATGGCGGCTTCGGCGGCGGGTTTGGGGCAGCCGAGATTGACGAGTGCCGATAGAACGTCTTCATCGACGTCTGTGAATGCGGGTCCGGCAGTGGCGGCAGCAGGGGTGGGCTTCCCTGCCCCGAGCATGTCGAGTTTGTCGCGCAGTTCGACGACGAGGCGCTCGGCGGTTTTCTTGCCGATGCCGGGGACGCGGGTGAGTTGCTGGACGTTGCCGGAGCGGATGGCAGCGATGAGGTCGGCGGTGGCGAGTCCGCTAAGCACGGTGACTCCGAGTTTGGGGCCAATGCCACTGACGGAGATGAGTTTTTCGAAGAGCGCTTTTTCCTCTTTGGTGAGGAAGCCGAATAAGGCGATGGCGTCTTCGCGCACGTGGGTATGGATTTGGAGCTTCACCTCGACGCCCGTGTCGGGCATGGCGGAAAACGTGCTGACGGGGATGGTGACCTGGTAGCCGACGCCGTGGACGTCAATGATGGCTTCGTTGGGATGTTTTTCGAGGAGAGTACCGCGCAGTTGGCCGATCATATCGTACGATGAACCATTGTACCTATGGCACGGCGATTGTTCTTTGTGGATGAAATTCATAGCGGCGCGGCGGAGATTGCGGGCGATGAGGCGATGCATTTGACGCGGGTGTTGCGCGTGGAGGTGGGACAGCGATACGAGATCTCGGATAACCGGGGTTTGTATCTGGCGGAGGTGGAGACGGCTCGGAAGCAGCATGTGGTGTTCCGGGTGTTGGAGAAACTGGAGACGCGGCCGTTGCCGGTGCGGCTGCACCTGTTCGCGGCGCTGATCAAGTTCGATCATTTTGAATGGACGCTGGAGAAGGCGACGGAAGTGGGGGTGGAACGGATTACTCCGGTGATTAGCGAGCGGGTGGAGAAGGGATTGGATCGGGCGGCTCCGAAGCGGATGGAGCGATGGACACGGATTCTGAAAGAGAGCGCACAGCAGAGCAGAAGATGGCAATTGCCGGAGTTGGATGAACCGGTGCGGCTTTCGCGGGTGTTGTTGGAAGATGGGCTGCGGTTGGTGTTGGAGGAGGCATCGGCGCCTGCGTTGTTGGGCGTGCTGCCGGAGCAGAGGAAGGCTGAGGATTTGGTGAAGTTGCTGGTGGGGCCGGAAGGGGGATGGGCGGAACATGAGCGCGCGGATTTGGTTTCCGCGGGATGGCAGCCGGTTTCACTTGGGCCTACGATTTTGCGTGCGGAGACGGCGGCGGCGGTGGGGTTGGGGGTGGTGTCGGCGGCGTGGGGGA
>CALFYN010000604.1 GCA_937952345.1 uncultured Acidobacteriota bacterium | reverse complement strand
CGGGTCAGGCGGGTGCGCCGGGTGCAACGGGGGCAACGGGTGCGACGGGGGCAACGGGATTGGATGCGATCGACCGGATGCGGGCGGCGCTGGGGAAATGGCATACGGGCGGGACGGGGCAGCGGATCGCGGTGGCGCCACAGCCGTCGCGGATGGCGTTCGACGGGGCGCACTTGTGGGTGCTGCGATTCGGCGGGGCGGCGATTTCGAAGATCCGCGTGAGCGACAACGCGGAAGTGGGGACGTACGCTCTGGGGGCGGGACCGCTGCACGTGGTGTTTGACGGGGCCTATCTGTGGGTGGAGCATCTGGGGGGTACGGTTTCACTGACGAAGGTGAAGGCATCGGACGGGACCGTGGCGGCGACGTATGCGGTGGGGGCGATTGGGGACACGGGATCGATGGCGTTTGACGGGACGAATCTGTGGCTGGGGGAATTCGCGGGGCCGACGCTACGGCGGTTCGATCCGGTGACGGGGACGGTGACGGGGACGTTTCTGGCTCCGCACGCGATCGGGGAGGTGGCGTTTGACGGGACGCATGTGTGGGCCACGCATTCCTCGCAGGGGTTGATTTCGAAGTTCCGGGCGAGCGATGGCGCGTTGCTGGGGACGTTTGCGGCGGGGGTGCTCAATCCGCAGTCGGTCACTTTCGATGGGAGGTTTGTGTGGATTGGGGGTGGCGGCGGGGTGGCGAAGATCGACAAGGCGAGCGGGGCGGTGCTGGCGACGGCGCCGTTGCCGGTGGGCACGGCCTTTGGGTTGTGCACGGATGGGGAATATTTGTGGGTGCCGCACAGCCAGTCGCCACTGACGCTGCATCAGGTGCGGGCGTCGGATGCGACGGTGGTGGGATCGTTCCCGGTTACGGCTGGGAATTCGATCTCGTCGGGCTGCGTGTTTGACGGGTTGAATGTTTGGGTGGCGTCGCGGGACACCAATGAAGTGGTGAAGTTTTAGGGCTGCGGGGCGGCCTGCTGTTCGCGGCGGTACGGATCATGCGATGCTGGTGTCTTCGCAATGTTTGTCACGCTCGCTTGGGTTCTGTTGGCGGCGGCCGGATGCGGGCAACAGGATCCATCCCCGAACACACCAGCAGCGGAACCGGCACCCGAGGCTACCAAAGAGGACAACCGCACTCAGCTCAACCTCCTCGGCCAGACCGATGCCAAGAGTGGCGAAAGCCGCCGCAACGAAAACGTCCAATTCAACCTGATCGACAACAATGCCCTGAAAGAGATCAACCAGCGTCTCGGAGTGACGCCCACGGTGCTCAGCGAATTCCAGCCCGAGCGCAATTATTATGGCTCGGAGTTTGGCACGGCTCCTGGGGGCACAATCCTACTGATGCCGAAGCCATCGAGCGGATGGCACGGCCAGATGCAATGGATGCACCTGAACAGCGTGTTTTCGGCGCGAGCATTTTTCCAGGTGGGCCCCGTCAAACCGGCGCGGGAAAACAGCGTCAACCTTTCACTGACGGGGCCGCTGTGGCGAGGCGCCTATTTCACCGCCGAAGCGGGCCGGCAGAGCATCCGTGGCGTAGTCAATGGGAACGTCCAGGTTCCCGCGCCGGAGGAGCGGAGTCCGCTGGCCACCGACCCACGAGTCCGGGCGTTCGTCCTCGGCATTCTGCAATCGTATCCGGCGGAACTGCCCAACCGGCCCGACATCGACGCACGGATGCTGAACACGAACGCGCCGCAGCGAGTGAACAACGACAATGCAACGCTGCGCCTGGAGCAATCGCTGGGTGCGAAAGATAAGGTGATCGCGACCTATAGCCACGTGGCCGCCCGCGTCCAGGCGTTCCAACTGATCCGCGGGCAGAACCCAGACACGACCACGATGTCGCATCAGGCGGGGCTGCAGTGGCACCGGTCCTGGACGGCGCATACGCAAACGATCGCGGGGATGCGGTATGACCGCACGCGCTCGCTGATTGTTCTGGAGAACAACGCCATCCCGTATCAGATCTTCACGAGCGGCCTGCTGCGCGCCATCAACGACAACAATGCCATCCCCATCGACCGAGTGCAGAATCTATGGAAGCCGGCATTTCAACTGGCGCACAGCAGGGGGCGCCATCAACTGAAAGCGGGCTTTGAGCTGCTGCGCCGGCAGATGAACGGGCGCGAATCGGACGCTCACGTGAATGCAATCGCCTTCTTCAACAACTACGGCAACACGACGATGACGAATCTGCGGCTGGGCCGGCCGTCCACGTTCTGGATCGCGCAGGGCAATCTTCACCGCGGCTACCGCAACTGGGACAACTGGTTCTATTTCTCGGACAAGTGGACGGCGACGGCGCGCCTGGCCGTGACCTTCAATCTGGGCTACCGGCCGACGACGCGCCCGGTGGAAGTAAATGGGATCGACCGCGTTCCCTATCCCTCGGACACCAACAATGTGGGCCCTTCCCTGGGCCTCGCATACCGGCTTCATCCGCGGTGGGGAGTGTTGCGCGCCGCCTACGGTCTGCACTACGGCGAGATCTTCCCCGTCACGTTCCAGCAGATCCGATTCAATCCACCGAACAACAACAAGGCCGTGATTCAGGATCCGGACATTCTGCGCATTATCAATGGCGGCTACGACATCAAGGCCAATCCGCCGAAGCAATCGGTTTTCTACGACTATCAGCCGAACCTCGCCAGCCCCTATTCCCAGCAGTACAATCTGGTTTGGGAAATCGCCCCGACGGGCGATCTGACGTGGCAACTGGCCTATGTGGGCAGCCGTTCCATCAAGGTGCTCAATCACTGGTATCGGAACCGCGCCCAGCCGGTGGCCGGCATTCCGCTGACTACGGCCACGGTGGATGCGCGGCGGGCGATCCAGAGCCTGGGCGAGATTCGCCGGGTGATGAACTCCTCGCGGGGCTACTTCGATGCCTTGCGCACGACGGTCACTTCGCGCGGCTATCGGGGGGTCAGCTTCGAAGCGTCCTATTGGTTCAGTAAAGCGATCGACCTTGGGGGGGATTACACGAACACGGCGCATGACGTCGATTCCTTCCGCTACCGGAGCCAGGGCGAGTTCGACGTGTCCGGGGACCTGCGGGGCTTGAGCCGCTTCGATTCTCCGCACGCGCTGCTGCTGAAGTCCGATTACCGCCTGCCAGCGTTCGGCCGGGTGCGCTGGGCGGGCCGGTGGCAACTGGATTCCGTCACGCTGCTGAAGACCGGCACGCCGTTCAACATCAACACGGGCTCGGATGCTCCCGGCTTCGGCAACGTAGACGGCATCAGCGGCGATCGACCCAATCTGATCGATGCTTCCATTCTGGGCCGCACGATCTCGCATCCGGATTTGTCGCGCCAGCAACTGCCGCGCTCGGCATTCCGGTTCGTCGTGCCTGGCGAGCCACGGGGCAATCTCGGGCGGCACGTTTTCCGCCGGGCCTCGATCCGCAACTGGAATGCGGGACTCACCGGGCAGTGGACCCTGCGCAGCGACTGGCTGATGGCGTTTCGCGTGGAGTCCATCAATCTGACGAACACTCCGCAATTCGCCGAACCGGGCATCACGCTGACGGACCCCAACTTCGGCGTCATCACCAACACGTTAAATGACGGGCGCACGTTCCGTTTTTCCCTACGGTTCACGCGGTGACGGGTGCAAGCCGGCCGATTGCCGTGGCGGCTGGACGGCCTCGGCGAGGGCGGTGACGGCCCAGGCGGTGGCGGCGGCGGAGATCCACTGATCGTGATTGTGGGGGAAGCCGCTTTGGAAGTAAGGCTGCACTTTGGGCGAGCGGCTGGGGACGTACCATGAGCCGTCGGGTTGCTGGGTGCGCAGGAGATACTGGACGCCGCGTTGATAAGCGGCATCGCCGGCGGGGACTCCGGTTTGGGCAAGGGCGTAGAGTGCCGTGGCGGTTGCGAAGGCATCGCTGGGGAGTGTGGTGAGCTGGGCCCAGCCGCCATCGGGGCGCTGGAGTTTGCGCATTGCGGCGACGGAGCGCTGGACGGCGGAGGGATCGGCGCCGGACCAGAGCAGGCCCAAGACATGGAAGGCGCGCTCATAGGAGGCATTGGGTTTCGCCTCAAGGAGCCAATGACGGGCCCTGGCGATGCGGGCATCCAACTCGGGCTTGCGGGCGGGGATCATGTAGCGCTGGAGGGTGCGGACGGCGAGTGCGGCGGAAAGGAAGGAGCCGTCTTCGAGGGGAGGGCGGCCGAGGGGGAAATGCATCCATTTGCCTTCGGGAGTCTGGCGGGCGGCGATGGCGGATACGATGGCGTCGGTGAGTTCATCGGGGGGATATTGCTGTTCGCCCATGCCGAGCATGGAGAAGACGAGGCCGTCGACGCTGATGAAGATGTCCTGGAGGAGGGCTTCGCGGCTGCCCATGACGTCGGACTTCATGACTTGCATCTGGTCGCGGGTGAAGGCTGGGTCCACGGGGATGCCTTTGCGCGTGGCGGCGGGGACGGCCAATCCGATGACGTGTTGATGGTGGCAGCCGGCGCAGCCGCTCATGCGGAAGTATTCCTTGGCGGAGGAGGTGAGGAGCGGCATGGCTAGGGCGACGGCGGCGCGGGCATCCTTGGGAGTGTCGTTGGCGGGGCGGATTTCGGTTTGCTTGCTGGAGACTTTGCCGCCGAGCATGGCGACGATGGCGGGGTTTTGGAACTTGCGGGCCCAATCGAGGGCCGTTTCGCCATCGACGCTTTTGACGGATGGGTCGGCGCCTTTGTCGAGGAGAAGGCGGACGATGGCGGGATTGGCGGCATCGGAGGCGGCGGCGAGCATGAGGGCAGTCATGCCACGGACGTCACGCTTGTTGACATCGGCGCCGGCATTGAGGAGGGTGCGGACAGATTCGAGCGAACCGCGGCCGGCGGCGGCGGACATGAGCGGGGTCAGGTACGAGGCGGCAATGAGGCCGTTGCGGACCTTGAGTTCCCGCTTGTGGGCGATGTTGACGTTGGCGCCTTTGGCGATCAGCATTTTCATGGCGGCGATGTTGGAATGGCCGGCGGCGTGGGCGAGGGCGCTGATACCGGCGAAATCACCGGCGTCGATGTCGGTTTTGTGTTCGAGGAGCAGACGGATGGCTTCGGTGTTGTCTGCGCGGGCGGCATCGACGAGGGCGGTGTTTCCGCGCGCGTCGGCGACGGAGGCATCTGCTCCTTTATTTAGGAGTAGCTTGACGACGGCGGTATTGCCGGGATAGGAAGCGGCCATCATGAGCGGGGTGCGCATCATCTTGGTGCGTACGTTGACCTGTGCTCCGGCTTCGAGGAGCATTCGGGCCTTCTGTTCGTTGGAAGCGGCCCAGACGAGGGCGGTGGCATCGAGTCCGTTTTTGGCGTTGACATCGGCGCCGGCTTTCATGAGGAGGCGCATGGCATCGATGCTGCCGATGGCGGCGGCATGCATGAGGGGGGTGGTGCCGCGGGTATCGCGGAGGTCGGCGGATGTGCCGGCATCGAGGAACTGCTGGATCTTCGCCAAATCGTTGGCGCGGATGGCTTGATAGAACTCGCGCGGCGTGACTTCACCCAGTAACCAGACGCACGATAACAGAGCAGCAAAGCATACTCGGTAGCCCATGGTTTTCTCCAAATCCCAGAATGTGCCATCCAGTATGGGGCAGAACGGGGCAATCCGGACCGGTTTTGTCATCTTTTTCCACGTTTTGTCACGGCGCCGGGCGCGAAGTGTTACGGCCATTTGATTGTTTCGTCAGATGCACGACAGAGGCTTGTGGGCGATGGCGGAGAGAAGAGAAATTGTTGAGCCAAAATTGAGCGATTCGCAAGGGGGTGTGTGGAGACGGCGCGCAAGGCGGAAGCGTCTTTTCCGGGTGAAAGGAGACGGTCATGAGAACCCTTGCAGTAGCCCTCATGGCGTTATTGGCCGCCGGTGTGGCAAACGCACAGGTTGGCGGCTCGGCAATGACGGCGGAGATTCCGTTTGTTTTCGAGATGTCCGGAACGAGTCTACCGGCGGGTGAGTACAACGTGACGTTTTCCAATGGGGGAAGCTATATCGTTGTGAAAGAGGTGGATAGCAAGAGCGCCGCCCTGGCGATCGCTATCAGCCTTTACCCGAAAGACATGTCCGCGGAGAACGTGAAACTGGTGTTCAACAGGTATAACGACCGCTACTTCCTGTCGCAGATCTGGCATCCGGCGCTGGTGCGGGAACTGCCGAAGTCGAAGCAGGAGCGGGAACTGGTGACATCGCGGGTGATCGCCGCGAACCCGATACGCGTTGTGATTGCCGCGAGAGTGGTGCGCTAGTCAGGTGGAATATGCCTCGACACGATTGTGAGACGGCAAGCTAAGAGCTTGCGCCAAAAATTGATGCGGAACATACACATTCTTGATCTGTGTTTTTCTGTGAAATCCATATGCTGAGTGGGAAAGGAGATGCCATGAGAATCCTCTATCTCTTGATGGGGGCGTTGCTTATAGTGACGACCGCCGGGGCGCAATCGAACGCCCTGGAAGCGGACATTCCGTTCTCGTTTGAAATGACAGGAACGGTCTATCCGGCGGGCGAATACCGTATTGAACTTCGCGAGGGATGGATCGTTGCCATCCATCGTGAGACGGAAACAAGGGGGCAGGCGATCACGGTTGGATCGTGGCCGGGGAAGACGTCGTGGGGGCCTGCCAAGGTGGTGTTTCATCAATACGGCGACCGGCACTTTTTGAATCAGGTAGAGCATCCTTACTCTATCCGGCAGTTACCGAAAAGCAAACAGGAGCGCGAACTGGTGACATCGCGGGTGATTGCGCAGGCCCGACCGGTGCGGGTTGTGATCGCCGCCAAGCTGGTTCGCTGATGGATGAATGCAGTGAAGGGAGATGGTTATGAAAATCCTACAAGTCATTTTTATGGCGTTGCTGACCGTGCTGGCGGCAAGCGCAGAGTCTGGCGACCCGATAGTGAACGCGAAGGTTCCGTTCGCGTTTGAGATGGCAGGAAAAGTTCTTCCCGCCGGGGAGTATGAAGTGACATTTTCCAGTCAGAGGTCATGGACCGTGGTGAAGGAGATTGACAGCAAGGCCGCGGCCGTTGCGACAGTGTTCGGGATTTCCTCGAAAGACATTGCGGCAGACAACGTGAAACTGGTGTTCAACAAATACGGTGACCGGTGCTTCCTGTCGCAGGTCTGGCATCCCTGGATGGTACGGGAACTGCCGAAGTCGAAGCAGGAGCGGGAACTGGTGACCTCGCGGGTGATCGCGCAGAATCCGGTTCGGGTTGTGGTTGCGGCGAGAGTGGTGCGGTAAGCAACGGAAACGACGTTTTTCAGGGGACAAAATAATGACCGAGCCAGTAGCAGAGGAGGCTCCACAGA
>CALFYN010000603.1 GCA_937952345.1 uncultured Acidobacteriota bacterium | reverse complement strand
CGGAGAACGTGCCGGGCGCGAACGACTTCACGACGTTCCGGGTTGGCCAGGCGTATTTCGTGGCGCTGAAGAGCGCGAGCGGCGCGCCAGTGACCTGGGTGGCGCCGGGGAACTGACCTCACCCCCTTTGCCCCCTCTCCACGTTCGTGGAGAGGGGGTTTTTTGTTGTCCGTGGGGTGGTGGGGTGGTGATTGGGGGAGTGTGTGGTGGCCCTCCCGGGCCTCCGCGCCCACGGAGGGGCGCAACTACCGGAGCGCGGCATGCTTGCCAGGGTCTGATACGATGGATGTGTAGTCCCGCATGGTGCGGAAAGTAGGAGTCCCTGTCCCTTGGCTTTTGCCGATAAGCAAATTAGCTGCCGCGATTGCGGCACGATGTTCGTTTTCACCGCGGGTGAGCAGGAGTTCTATGCCAACAAAGGGCTGATGAACGAGCCGACCCGCTGCCAGTCCTGCCGTTCGGCGCGGCGTTCCAGCCAGAGCACGCTTGAGGCGAACGATGGCTACGTGCGCTACGGCAACTTCGCCAGCTTCGGCGGGAAGACGCCGCGGCAGATGCACCCGGCCAGCTGCGCCGATTGCGGCCAGATGACCGAGGTGCCGTTCGTGCCCCGCGGCGAACGCCCCGTGTACTGCAGCAACTGCTACAGCAAGATCAAGCCCCCGCGCGAGGAGACCGCTCCCGCGCAGTAACACTCTGGAGCGTGACCAGATGCTGACCGACACCCGTCTCCGTCAGCTTTCGCGAATGTATTCGCGGCCGCTCGAAACCCTCGAGGACGCCCGGCTTGCCATTGCGGCTGAGCCGGGCGTCCTTGCGTACGAGCTGTTCCTGGAGGCGGCGGCCAGCGACGACGTGACGAGCATCAAAGGGGCGCGAGAGTACATGGAGGCGCGGCTTCGGGAGTTGGCGGAGCTGGTGGGGGATTCGGCGGCGCAGGTACGGGCGATGTTCGGCGAGAAGGTGTTGGCCTGGGCGTAGGCGTCTGAATTTCAGAAATTCTGAAATTCTGCTAGAATCGCCTAATGACCAACGTCATCATCCGCAAACGCGGCACCCTCGTCATCCCTGCAGCTATCCGCGAACATCTTGGATGGGACGAGGGCACAGTCGTGGCCATCGACCAAACCGGCGACGGAGTCTTGATACGTCCGGCGAACCCGACCCGGCCCCCGTTCGATGTCGAGGCGTTCTGGAAGGCCGTGGACAGGGACTTCGCGGAGCTTCAGAAGGACCCGGTTGCCTGGGCAGAGTACAAGGCTGAGTTCGAGTCCACAGAGACCCTCGACGGGCTCGAATACGAACCGCCGTATCCGCTGTGACGCAGCCCCCATTGCCCCGTCCGGTTCGTGGGGACGTCTGGTTGATTGAGTTCGATCCCGTGCGAGCGAACGAGCAGGGCGGAGTGCGGCCAGCAATCGTGCTCTCAAGCGACGCGCTCAATCGTTCGCCAGTGGGACTTGTCGCGGTGGTGCCCCTGACGAGCCGTCTCCGACAGATTCCGCTGCACGTGCTCATTGACCCGCCCGAAGGCGGCCTGAGAGTTCGAAGTGAGGCCCTATGTGAGCATTTGCGCATCGTCACTCGCGAGCGCCTTCGCGAACGTTGGGGCGCGGTGACGCCCGAGACTCTTGATGCAGTCGGCGACCGCGTCCGTGTCCTTCTCGGCCTCTGATCGCTACCGGTCCAGCCCCCGCAGGACCGCCATCATGATTTCCTCGAGGCCCTGGAGCGCCGCATCCGCCGACATTGCTTCTTCGACCCAGCGCTTGGCGTCGCCACGCGGGTAACCCAGCGCCGCGATCGCCTCCACCGCGTCGGCCACCACTCGCTTCTGCTCGAACTTCGCGGCATCGACCGGGCGCTCGACGCCGCCATCGTGGAGGGCGGCTTCGGCGACGACCTTTCCGCGGAGGGTGGCGATGATCTTGTCGGCCCCGCGCGCGCCGATGCCGGGCAGCTTCGTGAGGACGGCGCGATCTTCCTGTTCGATGGCGCGGGCGATGGTGCTGACGGAGATGTTCATCGCCTTCACGGCCTTCGCGGGGCCGATGCCCTCGACCGTCGTGAACTTGCGGAAGAAGTCGCGTTCGGCGCGGCGGAGGAAGCCTACGAGCACGGGCACGGGGTTGTTCGCCGTGGCGTGGTAGAAGATGTGGAGGCCAACTTCAGGCCCTGCGCCATCGAGTTCCCCGTCGCCGGCGATGCCCTGGAGTTCGGGCCAGAGGACGAGGGGGACGAGCACTTCGTAGCGCACACCGGCGACATCGACTTCGATGAGTGGCCCGGCAACATCCATGCGGGCGAGGCGGCCCTGCAGGTGCGTGATCATGAGTTGCGAGCTGCGAGCTGCGAGTTGCGAGTGGGCACGAGGGGAGTATGGACTATGGAGTGCCGAGTGCCGAGTGCCGAGTGCCGAGTGCCGAGTGCCGAGTGCCGAGTGCCGAGTGC
>CALFYN010000602.1 GCA_937952345.1 uncultured Acidobacteriota bacterium | reverse complement strand
GGCAATCCCACCGTGCCCGCCAGCAGCGCCAGAATCTGCAGCGTCGGATTGCCACCCCCCACCGGCTTCCAACTGTCTCCCGGGGCAACAGGAAGCACCAGCAGGCTCAAGCCAAGCAGCGTCATGTGGATCGTCGTCTGCGCCTTGCTCGCCAGCCGGCTGGTGCTCCAGTGCGAATACAAATAGCCGCCCAGCAGCGCCATCTGGAAAAACAGCATGCACGTCGTCCACACCGCCGCCGACCCGCCAAACCACGGCAGGATGATCTTGGCAATAATCGGCTGCACTTGGAACAACAGGTAGGCGCTGACGAAGATCGTAACCGCGTAATGAACCATTCCGAGTAATGAATCCAGCCTTTCCCAATTTGTCGCGGCCGCCATTGAAGAATCTGGCGGACCCCCGCATCAGTATGCCACCCCGGCAGGACGCAAAAAAACCGGGGCGGTCGGCCTACCCCGGTTTCTTCGTAACGCCGTGCAAAAAACGCTATTGCGCGCGCTTGGCGGTGATTTCCATTTCGCGGTCGCCGAAGCCCATCGTCAGCTTCAGTTCGTCGCCCTTGAGAGCGCCCTTGTAGTTGATCTTCACTTCGTTGCCGTTGAAGTTGCGGACCACGACAAAAGAGATGTTGTCCCCATCCACTTTGCCTTCCTGGATCTCCACGGACGCCCCGCCGCGTCCTTCCATGGTTCCGGTCAGCTTGGCGCCGTCCGCCTTGAGCGTCATGCTGCTCTCGCGCGTATCGCCGTTCGGCGTTGTGAAACTGTACTTCCATTTGCCGCTCACGTCACCAGCGAAAGCCGACAGAGCAAAAGCGGCGAGGACCAACACGAGGGTCACAATTCGATTGTTCATCTTCTAAGGAGACTCCTTATCCATGGTAAGGATGCCTCTCCCGAAAAGGAAGTTACCCCACCCAATGTTAAGCTAATTTAAGGTAGCTCGCCTTCGTGAAACCGGTCGCCCTTACCATCGCCGGATCCGACCCCAGTGGCGGGGCCGGCATCCAGGCGGATCTCAAAACTTTCCATCAGTTCGGCGTCTATGGCGAGGCCGTGCTCACGCTGCTGACCGTGCAGAACACGGTGACGGTCGAGGCTGTGGAAATCCTCGACCCTGCGTTTGTCTTGCGCCAACTCGATGCCGTGCTGCGCGACATCCCCCCGCGCGCCGCGAAAACCGGGGCGCTCGGCAATGGAGCCGTCATCGAAGCCATTGCCTCGGCGGCCACAGCCTTTCGCTTTCCGCTGGTGGTCGACCCGGTGATGATCAGCAAACATGGAGCGCCGCTGATTGCCGAAGAGGCCCGGGAGCGCCTGGCACGGCAACTGATGCCCCGGGCGTTTGTCATCACTCCGAACCTGCACGAGGCCTCCACCCTGGCCGGATTCCCCGTCGAAACCCCGGAAGCAATGCGCGACGCCGCGGTCAGACTGCGGGCCATGGGGGCACAGTCAGTTCTCATCAAAGGCGGCCACCTCCAAGGTGAGGCATTGGATCTGCTATACACCACCGATGGGTTGTTCCACGAATATCGAGGCGAGAGATTCGATACATCTCACACCCACGGCACTGGATGTACCTATTCGGCTGCCATTACGGCCTGTCTCGCTTTGGGGATGTCCCTGCCCGAAGCCGTCGGACAGGCCAAGCGATTCATCGCCGAAGCGATTCGCACCAACCCCGGCCTGGGAGCCGGGTCAGGCCCCGTAAACCACCATGCGGAAACGCCGTTCACTACTCCAAAAATTATATAAACAAATGGCTTAGTGATCAGAACGGTGGTGCGCCGTGTTATGCTGAAGCAGCACTCGAACCCATGCGCAGCCCTGGGGCTTTACAGAACTTGACACTTTTCCCGGTTTGGCTTACCAGCCGCGGGAAAATGACGAAACGAACCCAAGCCGGCCTCCGGGGCACTTTACAGAACTTGACACTTTTCCCGGTTTGGCTTACCAGCCGCGGAAATGACGAAACGAACCCAAGCCGGTCTACGAGCACTTTACAGAACCTGACACTTTTCCCGGTTTCGCTTCCCAGCCACGGAAATGACGAAACGAACCCAAGAACCCGGAATCAGGAACTCTCCCGCATGCTCCGGTACAACAATGCAAGGCCTAGCCGGATGTCCCGGCCGACGGTAGCCACGGAGATCCCAAGAACCTCCCCGATCTCCAAATCGGTTAGGCCTCCGAAATAACGCAGTTCGATCACCTTCGCCTTTCGCTCCTCTGTCTTCGCCAGCTCTGTCAGAGCATCGTCCAGGGCAGCCACCTCCGGCGCGCCATCGTTGGAGATGGACGCCTCCTGCAGCGTGATCCGCTGCTGCCCGCCGCCTCGCTTGGCGGCTTTCCTGCGCCGCGCGTGGTGAACCAGGATCTGCCGCATGATGGTGGCAGCCAGAGCAAGAAAGTGAGCTCGCGACTTGTCATCCACCGATCCGCCCCAATCGGCCAGCCGCATGTACAGCTCGTGGACCAGGGCCGTGGGTTGCAGGGTGTGCCCGGGTGACTCGCGCCGCAATTGAGCCGCCGCAATCCGCTTCAGCTCCTTATACATGCGCTCCGACATCTGATTGAGCGCGGCAGCATTGCCGTCCCGAATCTCGGAGATCGTATGGGCGAGTGTTCCCGGCTGCGTGTTCATAGCTCTAGTGCCCTGGCGCCGACCAACCCGGCAGGTGGCCGCTCATGAAGTTGCCTAGGTTTTCACCGGCAAAGCGCAGCCCGAGGAAGAACTGGCCAAACCCGGCATACACCGCGCTGACTTCATCGAAGCGCATCTCATAGATGAGCTTCTTGAAGACAAGCGGATCGTCGGCGAACAGGTCGACGCCCCATTCCCAATCGTCGTAGCCGATGGAGCCTGAGATAATCTGCCGTACTTTGCCCGCGTAGCGGCGTCCCACCATGCCGTGCTCGTGCATCATGCGCCCGCGGTTGCCCATCGGCTCCATGTACCAGTTCTTGTGCTCGCCACGGCGCCGGTCCATCGGATAGAAGCAGACGTAGCGATTGGGTGGAATATCGGGGAACAACCGTGGAGCCATCGCCTCGCGCTGGCGCTGCAAGACTTCCTCGATGCCGCGGTCCCACTCTTCGGTAAACGGCGGGATTCCTTTGTCGGCCAGTGATTGATAGGTCTTGGAAGTGGACTCGTAAAGACCCAGTTCCACCACGGAAACGTACGAGGATGTGTGCTCCAGGTATTCGTTCCAGCGCAGTCGCGTGATGGCCATCTGCGCGGCGGCAAGCTCTTCGAAGCTCTTGCGGAAATGCACCAGCATGAGGTCGCCTTTGTGGCCCAGCATGGCGAACGGCGCACTCGACTTGCCGTCACCCAAAGCAGCCGAGGCTTCGTCGACAATGGCGGCCTGATCGGCGGCGTTCAGCGCTCGCCAGGCGCTCCATTTCACGCGCATCATCTGATGGAGCACGGCGGCCCCTTCTAACGTCAGCGGTACTTCCGGCAGTGGGGAACTCACTCCCCTATGATGCCAGATCCCCTCGTGTAGGAAAATAAGTTCTGAAATGCGCGTGTTGTTTCTGTTTGCGTTGACGTGGAGCGCCTTGGCGCAGGTTGAGATTCCCCGGGTCTGGGACACGGCCGCGGTCAAGCAGTTGGAAGTGCCGCTGGCGAACGCAAAGTACTCGCCGGTGCATATCGATGAGCAGACCTACTACCGCATCCCGGCGCGAACCATCTACAAGAGCTATCCAGTCTATCACCCGAAACGGGAACCGGCAGGCTATCGGGAATGGTTGACCACGCGCGAACCGGAGGTTGCCTTCGATCCATCGCGCCTCCAATCGAAGCAGGATTGGATCCGCGCCGGAGAAATCGTCTTCCAGGCGGGCACTTCGTTCGGTCCCGTCTTGTTCGGCGCGGACGAGGTACGCAATCCCGAGTTCTTTGAGCAGACCGGGATGCCTGTCGCCAAGGATGGCACCATCCCGTTTGCACGCTGGGTGGTACGAAAGAAGGGCACTGTGGAACTGGCCTCGATGGGCTGCGCCACGTGTCATGTCCGCGTGCTCGAAGACGGCACCGTGGTGCCCGGCGCGCAGGGCAACAACCCCGGCGACCGGCAGGGAGCGTGGATGCTCGAACGGGCCGCGCGGTTCGCCGGCCCGGACAAGATCCTCGAACGGATGCGCGGGTTTGCACGGCAGTTCGAGATGCCATGGCTACCTGAGGATCCGAACCGTGTCTACCGCACCATGACCCTCGAGCAGATGGTGGAGGCGGG
>CALFYN010000601.1 GCA_937952345.1 uncultured Acidobacteriota bacterium | reverse complement strand
GACCCCTGTCCCGCGGCCAGCCCCCCGGCTGGCCTCTTCGAGTCACAGGTTATTCGCTCCGGCGCAGCCGCAGGCAGAAGCTGTCTCCTGGCCTGTGACTCCTTTGCCCCTCCGGCACCGCGCTGTCCCCCAATTCACTCAACGCAGCCAAGCCGCCAACGCCGCCGGCCAGTTCTCCGAAGTCTTCCCCGACTTCTTCATCCCAAACCCGTGCCCGCCGCCCGAATACACATGCAACTCCCCTGACACCTTCGCCTTCTTTAATGCCAGATAAAACGGCACCGAATTGTCCGCCGGGGCCAGCCGGTCATCATCCGCATGCACCAGAAACGTCCGCGGAGTCTCCGCCGTCACCCGCAACTCCCGCGGCAACGCCGGATACACCAGCACCAGAAAATTCGGCCGCACAGCCGCCGGCGCACTCATTCCCACCATCGCCGCCAAATGCCCGCCCGCCGAAAACCCCATCATCCCGATCGCATGTGCCTTCACTCCCCACTCCTCCGCCCGTTTCCGAGCTACTTCCATCGCCAGCTCACCATCCTCCAACGCCACTTTCGCCGCCTCGCGCGCCGCATCGAACCCTTCCCGCGATCCATTCATCGATCCCGGCAACCGGTACTTCAACACAATCCCCGCCACCCCGATCGTCGTCAGCCATCGCGCGATATCGTGCCCCTCTTTATCAATCGCCAGCCGCGCATACCCGCCACCCGGACAAACAACAATCGCCGTCCCCGTTGCCTTCTCCTTCGACGGCAAATACACAGTCAAAGTCGGTTCCGAAACATTCGAAACCGCCCGGTCATTCACACCCCCCGTCCCACGCTGCTCCACCTTCTCCACTCCGCTCCCAGGCCGCAAAACAATCGTCTGCTGCGCCAACAAAGGAACAGCCGCAAGCAACCAAAGGGCTCTCAGCATTCTGGCTCCTGACTTCTGAATTCTGACTCCTGCGCGATGCGCGCCTGCGCGCATCGCGCCTCTACACCTTCTGCACCCGCCGCAACGTATAAATCTCCGGATGCACCTGCCCCGTCTCCAGCCTCCTCCAGTCATCATTCACGTGAATGATCTTCCCGCTGATATGATTCGACCGCTCCGACGCCAAAAACATCGCCAGTTGGATTTGTTTGTCCGGAGGCACACCCCCCGTCAGCCGGATCTGATGCGCGTCCTGCCGTTCCTTCCATCCCGCCCTGTCCCCGGCCCGCAGAATCTCGTCCGTCATCGCCGTATACGTCCCCCCAGGAGCCATCGCGTTCACCTGCACATTGTGCTCCCGCACCTCCTCCGCCACCGATTCCACAAATCGCACCACCGCCGCCTTCGATGCCGCATATGCCGAAAAATTCGGCCGCGCGCTGATTGCTCCGCCCCCGCTCAATACAATCACTTTCCCCCGCCGCTTCTCAATCATGTGCGGCAGCGCCGCCCGGCACACGTGCATCACGCCAAACAAATTCGTCTCGATCGTCTCTTCCCACAACTTCGGCGTAAGCTCCGACACCGGCCCGATCGGCCCCTGCGACCCCGCCGCGCAGATCGCCACATGCACCTCTCCGTAATGCGATCGCGCCCGCTCCACCGCCATGTGAACCTGCTCGTAATCCCTTACGTCAGCCTTCACCCGCAGCGCGCTCCCCCCCGCATGCTCAATCTCCAAATCCGCCAGATCCAGCTCCGCCTTCGACCGCGCCACTAATACCACGCGCGCCCCAGCCGCGGCGAAACCAATCGCCAACCGCTTGCCTATCCCTCTTCCCGCACCGGTTATGAACACACAGCGGTCTTGCAATGATCGCAATCTCTGATCCCAGCCTCCACCATAAGGTAGTGCAATTCACAGAGTCCCTGTCAAGGGGCCCTCTTTACCCTATTGCCCCTTCGCCGTCACCAACAGTTTGTCCGCACGCTCCATCATGTGCCGCGCGCTATCCCCCGGCTTGTATTCCACCACCCCCATCGACGACATGATTTCGATCGACACCACATTCGGCTTCGCCCCAATCTCGTAACGCCCGCTCACGCGTCCATGGATCTGCCGCGCCCGTTGGATCACCACGTTCATCGGACAATCCACCACTGCCAAAAACCGGTCGCATTCCCATCGTCCCGCCAAATCCCCATCCCGAATCCCGCCCGATAGCCTCCGCGCGAACGCCCGCAATACCTCATCTCCCGTTTCACACCCATACCGCTCGTTGATCGCCCGGAATCGCTTGATGTCGAACATCACGATGCAGAATGCCTGCCCCCGCACCGTCCGCTCCTCCAGCGCCGCCTCAATCCCCCGCCGGTTCCGCAACTCCGTCAGCGGATCCATCTCCGCCATCTCCTCAGCCCGCGCCACCCGCTTCCGCATCGTCGCCAACTCGCCCTGCAATCGCCCGATCACCAGCGCATTGTCCCGCGCCATCGTCTGCATGCACTCGTTCATGTGCGCCACTTCCCGCCGCAAACACGCCCGCACTTCGTGCAAATCCCCGATCGCCGCAATCCGGTCCATCTCCCCCGCAAATCGCCCCCACTCCTCCCCGCTGCCTTCCGTGCTCGTCTCCAGACTCTCCGTCGCCATCGTCGCCATCCGCAACGTATCCCGGATATCTTTCGCCATTGCCTCGTATTCCGCGCTCGCCTCCCCTCCGAATTTCTCCAGTCGCCCCTGCAACCGCCGCCGCGATTTCTCCAGATCGCTCACACTCATCTCCGGATGCACGCCTTCCGCAATCCCACGGAATTCCGGCGCGTGCCTGTCAATCAGCGACGGGAACACACGCACCACATGCTCGCAAAATCCCTCTACCGCCGTTTCATACGCCCCGATCGCTTCCAGCCTGAATTCCTCCAGTTTCTTCAGCTCTTTTCGTAGAGCCGCTTCCTCATCGTTGGTTCGAAGAATCGAGATCATGTTCCCTTCTTCCTCATCGGCAGGATAGGGTATAATTTTTTCCGATAAGCATGAGTAAAGAGGACAGCATTGAGGTAACCGGCACCGTTGTCGAAAAGTTCCCCAGCGGTCTTTTCAGTGTGCAATTGGATCAGGAACGTCTGGTGCTCGCCCACCTCGCCGGCAAACTGCGCCGCAATCGCATCCGCGTCTTGGCCGGCGACCGCGTCACCATCGAAATGTCGCCCTACGACCTCACCAAAGGTCGCATCACCTACCGCCACAAGTAGCGCCGCCTACTCCACCCGGTATACGTATATCGATCCCCCGATGATCGCTTCCGGCTTCCGCGTCCGGAACCGCGCGAAATAATCACGGTATTCTTCGTCGAATAACTGCCCCGTCAGAAACGTCGCGCTCACCGCATATACCCCAGGCTCCGGCTCGAATACCTTCCCCTTCACATGCTCCGGCATCCACGGAGCCGCCTGTATATCCATCCGCTCCTCCGGCAGTTGCTTCCACACGTTGTCCGTGCCGAAGTAGAACACCTTCAGCTTCTCAATCTGCATCCGGTCCATGTACTCCCGCAGCGGCCGCAGACTCTGCCCCCAATCCACATTGCTGTCCGACAAATACTCCAGCCCCTGCCTCGGTCCACCCGCCCACAAATTGAAGTACGGGATGTAGTTCGGATACCGCATCCCCGTCCGTCCCGCCTGCCACAACAACAGAATCATCATCACCACATGGCCCCATCTCCGCCCCATCAGCCACTCGATCCCCCGGCTCGCCGACATCCACCCGCAGATGATCGCCGGCAACACCAGCCGGATCCCTAACTGCAGCGTCGATAGCGATGCCAACCCGGCATACAACGCCGCCGGCACCAGCCAGTACAGGTCCGTCGAAGTCCCCTTCCGGAACCACCGGTAACCCCAGTAACACACACCCGCCAGCACCAGCGCCTGCATCACTACGGGTACCTTCACCGCCCACGCCACCAGAAAATACAGCGGATGCCCTTGCGGATACACCGTCCCCAGCAGGTAAACTCCCACCCCGCCTGCATTGGACTCCGCAATCGCCGCCACACCATGCCAGAACATTCGCGGCAGCGGCACCCACCGCAAAACCCCGATCAGCGATACAAAGCCCGGCGGCAATGTCATCTCCCGCATCGCCCCCCATTCCGCCTCTGGCAATACCGTGATTCTCCCCGGCCATACCGCCAGAATCATCACATACACCACCCCCGCCAGTATCCCCAAGCTCTGCGCGTACCACTTCCAGCCCAGTTGCCTCCGCCACGCCACCCAGCCCAGAAACACCGGTGCCAGCCCCGCCGGAGCCAGCATCGACAACTTCGTCAGCAGCGCGAATCCTACCGCCGCCGCGAATCGCGCCATCGTCCAGCGCCCCGGCTCCACTGCATACCGCCACCCCGTGTAGCTTGCCAGCAACAACCCCAGGCTCGCCGCCAGATCGTTCTTGAACAGCGGAGCGTGCGCCAGCACCGTCGGACTCAGCGCAAACAGCAGCGTCGCCGCCAGTGCCGTCCCCACCCCGAACAGTTGCCGCCCCCACCACCAGATCACCAGCGCGCATCCCACCGGAAAAATCAACATCGGCAGCCGGCTGCAAAAGTAAATCCGCTGGATATCCTCCGGCTGCATCTGCTCCATCATCCGCAACCCCACCGGCCACTCGTGGTTGTCGTTCCAGATGTCGTCACCCCGTGGCGGCAACTCCAGACCCGTCAGGTGCCCTACCCACCCCCCCGCGATCTTGATCGCCGGAGGCATGTCATACGGCGCCAGCCGGTCCTGTCCCTGCCAATAGAGATACGCCGACACCATATGGCTCGGCTCGTCCACCGTTACCCCCACATCCCACGCCAGCGCCACCAGGACGCACACAAATGCCGCCAGGATCGCCGCCAGTGCGGCTTTTTCCTTCCCGGACACAGCTCCGGGCATACGCGCCTAGGAATTGCCCTCCACGGGCTGCCGCGTGATCCGCTGCCGCCAAACCTCCAGCCACGGCCCCAGCACCAGCTTCCGGTGCAAATCGAGCAACTGCACGAACGTCGTCGCCAGGCTCTTGATCCGGAAAAACTGCGACCGCCCATGTTCCCGCGCCAGATGGCTCACCGGCACTTCCACCACCCGTGTCCCCGTCGCCTCGATCTTCTTCACCAACTCCACACAAATCGTCCCGCTCGTGCACGTCAGTTGGATGCTCTTCAGCGTCGCATTCCGGATCAGCCGGTAATCGCAGTCAATGTCCCGCAGCCGCACCCGGAACAGCCGCCGCGCAAATTGGTTGTACAGCGCCCCGATCACAATCCGGTGCCACGGATCGTGCCGCTTCATCTTGAATCCGTTCACCAGCCCCACGTCCGGCCCCGCCTGTGCCAGCAGCTCCGGCAACTCGCTCACATCGTACTGCCCGTCCCCATCCGTGTAAAACACGAATTCCTTCGTCGCCGACGCGAATCCGCTCCGCAGCGCTCCGCCATATCCCCGGTTGATCCGGTGCGTCACCACCTTCAGCCGCGGTCCATGTTGCTGCTTCAGTTCCCGCAACACCTCTTCCGTGTTGTCCGCCGATCCATCGTTGACCACGATTACCTCGAAGTCGGCTACGTGCGCCTCCAGCGTGGCGAACGTCGTCCCAATCAACTTGGGTAGTGACGGCGCGTCGTTATAGGCGGGGAAAAAGACGCTCAGGCTGTACGGAAAACGGGGATTGTTTTTCATGGTTTACTCGTATCGCAGTAGTCTGCCGGCTCACCCGCCGGCGAGGTCTCATGCGCCCCCAGTACCTGTTCCGGGGACCACCCTAGCCGGATCACCGCCGCCTGCCGGAACACTTCAAATCCGTAAGGCGCACACGTAATCCGGATAGGTCCGCGGCTGCTTGCCGCATACTGAAGAAAGCGCTCGGTGGGTTCCACCCTGCGCTGATATTGATCGTATTTTTTCGTCCAAAGGTATCCTAGGTTGTGAATCAGCACCAGCGCCATGGCTAGGCGTACCAGGCCCGGCTTTCCCATCCGTTCCAACTGGACCCACGCACACCCCATCAGCACCGCGATTCCCACGCTCGCCAGATACGTATGCCGGCTCGGCACTCGATCCATGTACGTAAGAAAACTGTACGGCAGCAGTGTCACAACCATCCAAGCCATCGCACCCGCCACCTGCCCGCGGAAAATCTGCCATCCACCCCATCCCAGCACTGCCAGAGCCGCCGCACCCCATGGCCACATCAGCCGCATCAGGCTGTGCACCATCGTCCACACAAATCCCAACTGCACGGTGAATGTCCCATCGTTCAGATGCAGATGGCTCGCCTTCGCCATGAATATCGAGAAGCCGTACCCCGCCACCAACACCCCCATCGCTCCGATCCAAACGAGCGGCGTCCGCCACCGCCGTGCTTCCACCCACCACAGCAACAATGCCAGTCCCGGAAACACGGCCGCCGATTCTTTCGATGCCAACCCGAGGAGAAAGGCAGCAACCGACACGGCACACCATTGCACCCGCCGCGTTTCCAGATACCGGATCCATCCCAGCACCGCTCCCATCACAAACACAAAACACAGCAGCTCCGGCAACGCCGCTACCCAGATCACCGCTTCCTGGTGCGCTTCCCGCAATCCGAAAAACGCCGCCGCCGGTATGGAAATCCGGTAACCTATCCGCCGCCACGATCCCAACAGCGCCACCAGCATCGCTCCAAGGATATGCAGGCCTATGTTCACCGCGCGGTGCGCCACGGCGCCATCCCCCGCCCAGCGCTCCATCCAATACGTAATTACGATCGAAGTGGCCCGGCACCGGTACAGCACATCGTTCGCCAGATTCCCCCAGCTTTCCGCCGGACCATACTGCCGGCCCAGCGCAATCTGTATGTAATCATCTGAAAATAAAGGAATTACCAGGAACGGAAGGTACGGCAGCAACGCGCAAACCCCAATCAGCGCCACTGCCGAAGGATACAGTGTCGCCGTCAGACTTCGCGGTGCGGTCCAGGTTGACGCTATTGCCAAGTATGCAGGTTACACAAGTCAAATCTTTTTTTGGGGCTATCTTTGGATAATCGCATGCCGTCTTTCGACTCTCGCAACTCTATCTCCCAACCCCGTCTACCACCCGCCTCACGATTTCCATAGACTAATAGTCGTGAGGGAATCCCCCCCATCCCGTTCCATCCTCGAACTCCTCATCAACTCCCCGAAGTGGGTGCTCCTCCTTTCCTCTTCCCTCTTCCTCATCGCCGTCACCATCCTCGACCGCTCCATCCAGGACGTCTCCCTCGGCGTCATCTTCGTCATCCCAATGCTCCCTGCCGCCTTCGCCATGAACCGCTGGCAGATCCTCTCCTATGCCGTCGTCCTCGCCGGTCTCAGCACCGCCTCCTTCAAAACCCTCTCCACTTCCGATGCCGCCAGCCGCTTCCTCCTCCGCTTCCTCGCCAATAGCTCCACCGGCTTCCTCATCGCCGAATTGGTCCGCAATAGGCGCCTCATCCTCGGCTATACCTCCGAACTCGAAAAACAGGTCGCCCTCCGCGAAGAGGCCGAAAGCCACCTCCGCTCCCTCGCCGAAAGCAGCCCCGCCGCAATTGTCACTCTCGGCGAAGACGCCAGCATTCTCTCCGGGAACCGCGCCCTCTCCGAAATGCTCGGACTCCCTCCCGCGCAGGATCTCGCCGGACTCAGCATCCGCGATTTCCTCCCCGTCCTCGCCGATGCACTCCGCTTCGCCGCCGGTTCACCCGCCTTCCGCACCGCCGCCCAATGCCAGGGCCGCAAGGCAAGCGGCGAACTCTTCGTCGCGCAAGTCTGGTTCTCCACCTACCAGACCCCCCTCGGCCGCCGCCTCGCCGCCATCGCCGTCGATATCTCCGAGGAAATCCGCGAACGCGAAGAGCAAAACCTCCGCCAGTTGCTCGAAAACAACCGCATCGTCGCCGGCGCCGTCTCCCACGAAATCCGCAACGTCTGCGGAGCCATCAGCATGGTCTACACCCAGTTGCGCGCCTCTCCCAACTGGAAAGACAGCGAGGATTTCCACGCCCTCGGCAACCTTGTCACCGCCCTCACCCAAATCGCCTCCACCGAACTCGCCGCCAAAACCACCAACAGCAAAGTCCAGGCCGACCTCACCGAAGTCCTCAGCCACCTCCGCATCATGATCGCCCCCGCCTGGGACGAAGTCGGCGGCGATCTCATCTGGCACGTTCCCGACCACCTCCCCCGCGTCTTCGGTGAATCCTTCGGTATCCTTCAGGCACTCCTCAATCTCCATCAGAACAGTCTCCGTGCCGTCACCTCCTCTCAGGAACGTACCCTCACCATCGCCCTCACCGCTGACCCCGAAAACGTCCGCATCGCCGTCACCGACTCCGGCCCCGGCATCCCCGACCCCAAAAACCTGTTCGAGCCCTTCCGCGCAGGCTCCGAACAAAGCGGACTCGGCCTCTACGTCTCCCGCGCCATCCTCCGCAGCTACGGCGGCGATCTCCGCTTTGAGCCCATCCCCCGTGGCTGCCGTTTCGTCGCCGAACTCCGCATTGCCAAGAGGTAACCCATGAGTACACAGCCCGCCAAAATCCCCCTCTACCTCATCGATGACCACGCCCTCTTCCGCGAAGGCCTCGCCCGTCTCCTCGAGGCCCAGCCCGATTTCGAAATCGTCGGCAAAGCCGACCACATCGCCGCTGGTCTCCAAGGCATCGCCGAAAAGAACCCCCAATTGGTCCTCCTCGATGTCGACCTCGGCGATGAGCGAGCCCTCGACTTCGTCCGCCAAGCCCGCGCCCAAGGCTACGCCGGCAAAATCCTCATCGTCACCGCCGGAGTCACCGACCTCGAAGCCATGCAGTTGATTCAAGCCGGTGTCTCCGGCATCTTCCACAAACACAACCCGCCCGACCTGCTCTGCGATGCCGCCCGCAAAGTCGCCGCCGGCGAAGTCCACCTCGAACCCCGCTACCTCCGCGGCCTCTTCGCTGCCGTCGACCCCCACGCCATCGACGAACGCCCCCACCTCTCCGACCGCGAGCGCATCGCCCTCCGCTGCCTCCTCGAAGGTTATGCCAACAAGCAGATCGGAGTCCGCCTCGACATCTCCGAAAGCTCCGTCAAAGCCCTCCTCCGCGGCCTGTTCGACAAGCTCGGAGTCCGTACCCGCAGCCAGCTCGTCAAGATCGCCCTCGATCAGTACCGCGACCAGATCTGACCTGTCGTCCCAACACCCCTTCCCCCGCCGCCCGCAGCAGCCGCCGGAACGTCGGGCACTCCATATGGCTCGCCGCCGGGCACACAGCCGCATGCCGCAACCCGTCCCGCATGGCGCTCAATTGCCGGATCGTCTCCTCCAGTTCCTCCGCCTTCTTCGTCAGCATCTGCCGGTCGATGCTCAGCCGCCCATCCGCCGCAAACATCCCTCGAATCTCATCCAGCGAAAATCCCGCCGCCCGTCCCAACGTCACCAGCGCCAGCCGTTCCAACACACCCGCTTCATACTGCCGCCGCAGCCCCCGCCGCCCCGCCGCCCGGATCAGGCCCTTCTCCTCGTAAAACCGCAATGCCGACACCGCCAGGCCCGTCCGTTTGGCCACCTCTCCGATGTCCAGCAACTTTTCCCTTGACCTCAAGTCAACTTGAAGTGGCACACTACACCTTACCATGGAAACAACACACCCGATCACCAATCCGCAACACACCCTCTGGAACGGAGCCGCCGGCCAGGCCTGGGTCGATTCCCAACAATTGCTCGACCACGTCTTCCAGCCCTTCGAGAATTTGCTTGTCCAGTCCACCGCCTCCGCGCGCCGTGTCCTCGATGTCGGCTGCGGCACCGGCGCCGTGACTCTCGCCATTGCCCGCAATCTCGCCCGCAACGGCGCCTGCACGGGCATCGACATCTCCAATCCCATGATCGAAACCGCCCGCGCCCGCGCCGCCCGCGAAAACTCCTCCGCCACCTTCCTCTGCGCCGATGCGCAAACCTACCCCTTCCCTCCCGCCACCTTCGACACCATCGTCTCCCGCTTTGGCGTCATGTTCTTCGCCGACCCGGTCCAGGCCTTCGCCAACCTCCGCCACGCGGCATCGCCTCACGCCCGGTTGCTTTTCACCGCCTTTCGCAGCCCTTCCGAAAACCCGTTCATGACCACCGCCGAACGCGCCGCCGCCCCGCTCCTCCCCGGCATCCCCGCCCGCCGGCCCGATGCGCCCGGCCAGTTCGCCTTCGCCGCCCGGGACCGCGTCCAGCACATCCTCAACGACAGCGGCTGGGCCGAAATCGCCATCCAACCCATCGACGTCGCCTGTACTCTGCCCGAGAGTGAATTAACCACCTACCTCACTCGCCTCGGCCCCCTCGGCCTGGTGTTGGCCAACGCGGACGAGCAGACACGCCGCCACGTCGCCAGCACCGTCCGCGCCGCCTTCGAACCCTACGTGCACGGACCCGAAGTCCGATTCACCGCCGCTTGTTGGCTCGTCAGTGCCAAATCCCTTTGAAACCCCTCACAGCACCGAGTTCAGCCAGAACAGAATCGGCAACTCCAGTTGCAGCGTGTGCAGCGGACTCCCCAGATGATCAATATGGGCATACGCATTGATCCCGATCATCGTCACCGACGGCGACGACAGTTTCCCCGGCAACTCGTCCATGATCGTGCCGAACCCCTGCCCCGCCTTGATAATCATCACCGGTGCACGGAACCGCGACAGCTTCGACGTAAACACTGTCTCCACGCCCGCAAGGCTGCAATAGTAATCCCGCCCGCCCCGATTCGCCGTCACATCGTTGAACTCCGCGATTGCCGCAAACAGCCGCCTCTTCTCTGAGAAGAACAACTGCCCGCTCAGAAAATCCCCCGCCGCCGTAATGAAGCCCGGCCGCGGTGACGGCGCCACCGGATTCGGCGTCGACATCACCAGCACGAACGCCTGCATGTTCGTCAGTCCCGGCGGAAAGCCCACCACCGGCAGAACAAACGGATCGTTCGGAGCCGTCCGCGCCAGCCCCGCCAGCACCTTCACGAACGGCAGATTCTGATCGTCCACCGCCACACCAGCCCCTACCAGTCCCGAGTACTGATTGCAGAAGCCCGTATTGTGCGCAATCACCGCCGGATCGTCGCTCACCGGAGACCCTTCCCACGCCAGCAGTCCCGCGTAGTCCTTCGGATACTGGTTCACCACCGCAATCGCCGAGATCGCCCCCAACGACAGACCCCCAATGACCGGATCTTTCCCCGGAAACACCGTCTTAATCCGCGACCGGATATACGTCACGTCATCGATCACCGTCTGCATTCCCCAGTTCAGTGCCTCCGAGCAATCCAGCGACACGCCGCACGCCCCCGTCGCAATCCCCGTCTCACGCGGCGAATAGCCCCACACCTCGTATCCCGCCCGCGCGAAGTACGCCGCAAACGACTTCGTCACATCCCCCGTCTCCTCCCACAGATAACCCCGAAAGCTGTTCCCCAGCGAAGGCAACAGCAACACCGCCCCGTGCGCATTGAAATTCGTTCTCCGCAACCGGTGCATCCGGAACCGGTTGATCGCCAGTGGCCCATCCTGCACCACCGTCTCCGTTAATTCCAACTGGCCTACCGCCAGCGGATAATTAACCCTGTTCTCGCTGATCACTCTGTGCGGCGCGGCATCGGCTTGCACTGCCAGCAACATGGCCGCCCCCGCAAAAATACTCCTCCAAATACGCATCTTGTAAAGTCCTCCTGGATAATTTGCCGTCGTGGGGCGGGACCCCTGTCCCGCGGCCAGCCCCCTGGCTGGCCTCTTCAACCCATAAAGGGCAAACAGCCGGTCCACTCGCTCATATGCCACAATCAATTCCGATGCAAGAAATCCGACTCATCACCCTCGACCCCGCCCACTTCCACGCCGCCCTCGTCCAGAAGGAAATGTACGCCGGTGTCTCCCCCATCGTCTCCGTCTACGCCCCTCTCGGCCTCGACCTCACCGAGCATCTCACCCGCGTCGCCCGCTTCAACCTCCGCCCCGAAAACCCCACCTCCTGGCAACTCCACATCCACACCGGCCCAGACTCGCTCGCCCAGATGCTCCGCGATGCCCAACCCGCCGGCGCCGTCGTCCTCTCCGGCCGCAACCGCGCCAAGATCGAGCGCATCGAGCAATCCGTCGCCCGAGGCCTCCACGTCCTCGCCGACAAGCCCTGGATCCTCCGCTCCCAGGATCTCCCCCGCGTCGCCGCCTCCCTCGATGCCGCCGACAAAGCCGGCCTCATCGCCTACGACATGATGACCGAGCGCTTCGAGATCACCTCCATCCTCCACCGTGAACTCGTCAACACACCCGAAGTCTTCGGCACGCTCGAAAAAGGCACACCCACCGAGCCCGCCATCGACATGGACAGCATGCATCGCCTTCTCAAAACCGTGGCCGGAGTCCCCATGCTCCGCCCCGTCGAATTCTTCGATGTCGAAGAACAAGGGGAAGGGCTCAACGATGTCGGCACCCACCTCGTCGATCTTGTCCAGTGGATCGCCTTCCCCGACACCGCCCTCGACTACCGCACCGACATCGAAATGCTCGCCGCCCGCCGCTGGCCCACCATCCTCAACCCCCAGCAATGGAACCAGGTCACCGCCGGCGCAAGCCCCCGCACCGAAGATTTCCAATACTACGGCAACAATTTCGTCTCCTATTCCCTCCGCGGCGTCCACATCCACATGAACGTACGCTGGGATCTCGAAGGCATCAGCGACACCTACGTCGCCCGTTTCCGAGGCACCAAGTCCACCATCGAACTCCGCCAGGGCGAGCCCGAAAAATTCCGCCCCGAACTCTACATCGTCCCCCACACCCCCGATGTCCGCGC
>CALFYN010000600.1 GCA_937952345.1 uncultured Acidobacteriota bacterium | reverse complement strand
GCGACGCACTCGGCGCATCCATCGTCCAACTCCGCGTCGAACGCGCTTCCGTCACCCGCCCGCAAGCCCCGGCCCTGCTCGAAGCCGAAACCCCCACCCGTTCCATCGAAGACATTGAACGCCGCGGCAAAAACATCCTTCTCCACCTCACCGGCCAGCAAACCCTCCACATTCACCTCCGCATGACCGGCAACCTCTACGTCATCCCCGACGTGCGCTTCCGCCCCGCCACCGCCCGCCTCTGGATCGAACTCGACGGCGGCCGCGGCCTCATCTTCGAAGACTCCCGCGTCCTCGGCAAAGTCCACCTCCACCCCACAAACACCATCGGAAGCGTCCTCAAAGACGTCGGCATCGAACCCCTCTCCGAAGCCTTCACCCTCACCCACCTCCAAACCGCCGCCCGCAAGACCAGCCTCCCCGCCAAGCTCTTCCTCATGGATCAGCGCCGCATCGCCGGACTCGGCAACATCTACGCCGCCGAAGCCCTCTTCCGGTCCCGCATCAACCCCCGCAAACCCGCCCGCGCCATCTCCAAACCAAAGCTCGCCGCCCTCCACACCGCCATCATCGAAATCCTCACCGAAGCCGTCCAATCCGCCGTCGCCGCCTATTCCGAACCCGGCCGCTTCTCCGAAGGCGAGTCCTTCCCCTGCGCCGTCTACGATCGCGAAGGCGAGCCCTGCTTCACTTGCGAACGCCCCATTCGCCGCATCCCGCAAGGCGGCCGCTCCACTTACTTCTGCCCCCAATGCCAGCGATAACCTACGGCATCCTCGTCTACGGCGCCAATCACTTCATCGTCGATGGCCCCCAACCATCCCCCGAAATCGCCCGTGCCCTCGTGCGCGAGTGGGCCCACCCCATGCCCCTTCGCCCGCCCGATCCCCGTCTCACCCCCTGGTCCATCCGCACCCGCGCCTTCCGCGAACACCTCGCCTGGGCCATCATCGTCCCTTCCGAAGAGCCCCACACCTCCGCCGTCACGCAATTACTCGACGAACTCCGCGCCCGCGCCGTCCCCATAGGCACTGTTTGATCTTTTTTTTCTTCCGTTCTTCACCGCACAAACGATAACCCCTCAGGAGGAGCCCAAACTTGCCAAACAACACACTCGAATTCAAGAAACTTGCCCCCGGAAAAAGGGACTGCTACTACAACATCGAATGGAAAGCGGATCTGCCGTATGGTCACCGCATCTTCTTATGCGTCGGCAACCGCGACAACTTCGTCGATATCACCAAAGGGTTCACGCGCACCGAACTCTTTCCCCTCACCCGCTGCTTCCGCAAACTCAACCGCTGGAACCAATCCGTCGACTGCTGGCTCGAAGGCGGCGTCGCCCCCGCCGGAGCCGGAAACGTCACCTCGAACATTCTGCCCCTCACCCTCCCCGTGCAACCCTTCTGCGGCCCGCTCACCACGCGCATGATCGCCAACGATCCCGTGGCGTTCACCTATACCGGAACCGGCGTCGGCCGCTATTTCGACTTCGAAAAACTCGACGGCTGCGCCTACTATTTCAAATACGGTAGCGCCCTCGAATCCGATACCCGCATGCGCGGCCTCGACTGCACCACCTTCCCCCGCGCCCTTTTTGAACTCAACACTGTCGTCGACGGCGAAACGGCCAACAATAACTTTGCCGCGCTCAATCTCGCCGCCGATCTCGGCGCAACCAACATCGGCATTGAGGCTGTCAGTCGCACCCAGATGTACGACCTCCTCTTCGGCTTCGACGAAGACAAAAACTTCGTGCGCTGGCCCCGCGAAGGCCTCTACATCCTCTGGACCACCGGCCACATCATGCTCTACCGCGGCGACAAGGCCAAAATGCGCTACGGTATCCACGAATTCACCGGCTCAGGCGCCCGCAGCCGCGAATGGAAGCAGATCGGTTACAAAGAAACCTGCATCCTCAACCGCACCTTCTTCACCGGCAACTATTGGGCTCGCAAGATCCCCAGCCACCAGGAATGGCGCGTCGTCAACACCACCCTCTCCGATTACTTCGTCTCCGATTTTCCGGAACCCGTCAGCCCCACCGGCGGAGTCACCATCGGCACCCCCAAAGGCACTGCGCCCTCCAAACTCGGAAGCTCGCTGCCTTCCACCAACGGTTCCAAATACACCGTCGTATCCGGCGACAGCCTTTCCGCCATCGCCGGCAAATACTACGGCGACGTTCTCCTCTGGCCCATCATCTACGACGCCAACAAGTCCGTCGTCGGCCCCGATCCCAACAAGATCGTCCCCGGCCAGAAACTCACCATCCCCAGCATCAGCGGCTATTCCCAGTCCCAACTCACCGACGCCCGCAACCGAGGCCGCAACTGGCGATGACACTACACTAAGAAGAGTGCCTCCTTTCGACGCAATCTTCTTCGACTTCGACGGCGTTCTTGTAGACAGTGAGCCGGTCCATCATCTCTGCTGGCGTGAGGTGATGGGCCGCCTCGGTGTCGATCTCGATTGGCCCACCTATCAAAACTCCCTCCGCGGCCATTCCGGCACGCCTCTGCTCCAAGCGCTCTGCAATCTCAAGAACCCGCCACTGCCTTTCGAAGCCGTCCAATCCTACTACGACTTCAAGAACGACCTCTTCCGCGACACCGTCCTCAAAAATCCGTCGCAACTGATGAGCCCCGGCATCCGTGCCCTGCTCGACGATCTCCGCTCCTACCGCCTCGCCGTAGTCAGCTCCGCCCGCCGCACCCACGTCTATCCCATCCTCGAATCCATCGGCCTGTTCGACCGCTTCGAAACCCTCGTCTGCCGCGAAGACGTCACCGCCCTCAAACCTTCTCCCTTGCCCTACCAAACCGCCGCCACACGCCTAAACATCCGCAACCCGCTCGTCATCGAAGACTCCGAAGCCGGAGCCGCCAGCGCCACAGCAGCGGGCTTCGAAGTCCTCCTCCAACCCGACTACACCCAAATCCCCACCCAAGTCCGCCAAAAACTCTCCATTTAAATCCGACGTGGGGCGGGACCCCTGTCCCGCGGCCAGCCCCCCGGCTGGCCTCCCTCTAAAAAGAAGAAAGCCCCGAACCCCAAGGGCCCGAGGCTATTCTCCTGACTTCTTCTTCTAAATCAGAACGTGAACTTCAATCCGAACTGCTGAATTCGCATCGGTGTACGAATCGACCGGATCTCGGCGTTCCGAGTCCCATCCGGAATCAGCTGATTGAGGTTTGAGAACGAAATCCCACCCGGATCCCCAAACCACGGGCTGTTGAAGAAGTTGAACGCCTCGTACCGGAACTGAATCCGCATCGTTTCCCGAATGTAGAAGTTCTTGTACATCGAGAAATCGAAGTTCCGCTGTCCCGGCCCGCGCAGCGTGTTGTATCCCAGCGATCCGCGGCGGCACAGGTCCGGCCGCGAAGCAATCTGGCACGTCACCCGCTGGAACGCCTGCGGATCATACCACCGCGCACGCGTCGGATTGTCCAGTTCCGGATTGCGAATCGCATCCGGCCGGACCGGGCTTGCTGAAAGCCCGATATCCCCAGCGCCCTGGCCGACATTGAACGGGAATCCCGAAGCAAACGTCGCGATTCCATTCATCTGCCAGCCGCCTACGATGTGCCGCAGCGGGCTCTGAATCCCGTTCCCAGGCAGCTCATACACGAAGTTCGCCACCGTCCGGTGCGTCTGGTCAAACCGGAACAACCCGCGCGATCCGCGCCGGTCCAGCGCGTCCGTAATGCCCGCGCCTTCCTGTCCGCCGTCTTCGCCGTCACCGTGCGTCTTCGAATAGGTGTAAGCCAGCCCGAACGTCAATCCGCGCGAGAAGCGCTTGTCCACCTTCATCTGCAACCCGTGATAGAACGATTCGCCAAACGAATCAATCCACCGGATGTTCGCCAATCCCTGCACGCCCTTCTGCGCATTCGCCGCGTCGTAGAACTCAGGGAAGTAGTTGTTCGTCTGCCGGTAGGCCACCGAAGGCGACCGCGGATCGTTCAGGTTGCCGATGCTGTTGCCGATGTGCGAACCCTTGCTGCCCGCATACCCAATCGTCAAAGCCGCCTGGAACGGCAACTCCCGCTGGATATCGAAGCTCCACTTCCACACATCGCCGTCCACGTAATCCGGAGGCAGGTACAGCACGCTCACCGGACGTACGATGCTCGAACCCTGAGTCCGCGTGAAGTACGGATCGCTCAACAGAATCGGGTTCGTTCCCGGAGCATAGCGCCGTGTCGTGATCGGATAAGTGCCGCCGTCCGCTCCCGAAATGGAAAGCGTCTGCGCCGGCACCGTCACCGCGTTGTACGTCTCGCTGCCCGCCTTCGGCGGCATCAGGTTGAAGATCGTCCACGTGTTCACGTGCTGGATGTTGTTGAACCAGCCCGCGCCCATGCGGATGACCCACTTGTCCGTCGGACGGTAGGCCAAGCCAAACCGCGGCATCATGAACCGCACGTTGCGTTGCCGCGTCAGCTTCACAGCACCCGATTCATCCACGCGTTCCGGAAACACAGCCGGAATCGTTCCGCCGCCCGGCTTCTGGAATCCCTTGCCGCGTCCAATATCCCCGCCGAATCCAGGGAAGTCCAGCGTGCGCCACAAACCCTTCGAATCCACCGGGAACCCAACGTAGTCGTAACGCAACCCCAGATTCAACGTCAGCCGCGAAGTCACTTTCCAGTCATCGTTGATGTACAGCCCGAACCGGTTCGCCCGCGGGAACGTCAACGGCAAGCCTTCGGGCGTGCCCGAGTTGTTCACCTGCCCCATCAGGAAGCAAGCAAACGAATACCCGCATTCGTTGCCCGAGAACCCAATCGAGCCCTCTTCCAGGTTCGCCGCGCCGCGCTCCATCGAAATCCGGTATACTTCGCCGCCGAACTTCAGATTGTGCTTGCCCTTGAACCACGAGAAGTGGTCGCCCACCTGAATCGTGTCCATGTTGTCATAGCCGTTTCCGTTCGTCAGTTCCTGCAGCGTGAACGGCAGCCCCGTGAAACGCGGAATGCCATGCTCGCGCGGCGTCAACCTGCGGTTGCCGTCCGACGGGATGATGAACGTCCCAACTCCCAGCGCGTTCTGGTCGAACGACGTGTTGTCCGTACGCGGATTCGACGTCAAATCGTCGGAAATGTTGAAGCCCACGCGCAGTTCGTTCACCATGCTCGAATTCACCGAGTGAATCCACTGCGTCGCCAGGTTCGACACCTTCGAGTCCACAAACACCGGCAGGTTCGGGTTGATGTTCGCACGAGTCAACCCCGAGCGGTCCCACGCCAGCCGCGCAAACACACGATCCTTCTCGCTGAAGTTGTGGTCCACGCGCGCAAAGTACGTGTTCACATCAATCGGCTGCGACACCGACGCCCGCGCCGTGAAATCCAGCGGATC
>CALFYN010000599.1 GCA_937952345.1 uncultured Acidobacteriota bacterium | reverse complement strand
ATCCAAACGGCCGCCTCCGCGCCGTCGTCTTCGGAGCCGGTTCCCACAACACCACGCTCGGCGGCGACAACATGCGTGTTAGTGGCGATTACGCCGGCTTTGCCCAAAGCTTCATCGAGACCCGCAAGCCCGGCGTGCAGGCGATGTTCCTCACCGGATGTGCCGGCGATGCCAATCCCAATCCGCGTGGCACCTTCGACATCGCCCGCCGCCACGGCAGCGAAATCGCCGATGAAGTAGTGCGCGTGCTGGACACTAAGCTCCTGCCGGTCCACGGTCCACTACGCACCGAGTTCCGCGACGTCGAACTCCCGCTCGAGCGGTTCACCAAGTCCCAGATCGAAGCCATGGCCAAAGACGCGCCCTCCTATCGCAAATTCTTCACCGATGGCGCGCTGGACCGTCTCAACAAGGGAGGCAAGCTCCTCGAGACATACAAGGCTCCCTTCGCTCTCTGGCAATTCGGCCAGGATCTGACGCTTGTTGCCTATTCCGGAGAAACCCTCGTCGATTACGCGCTCCAGGCGGAGCGACTCCTCGGCCCGCTGCGTCTCTGGATTAGCGGCTACAACAACGATGTCTTCGGTTATCTCCCCCCGGCCCGTGTTCTGGAAGAAGGCGGTTACGAAACGCGTGGCCTGTATTCGGACTACGGACTGTTCACGCCAGAGGTGGAACGCACCGTGCTGCGTGCTATCGAAGAAATGGCCCGCGCCGCCGGCCGCCAGATGCCCAGGCACTAACGCCGGATCTCCGCCTCGTACACGCGTCCCTTGTCATCCGACGCCAGCACAATCCACGGCGCACTCGCCGGAAACGCCGCCTTCGGCCCTGTCACATTGTTCACCGGCACGGCTCCATCCAGTAGCTTCCGCGCCGCAACATCCAGCCGCAACTCCGGCAGCCACGTGCTCTGCATCGCAATGAACCCCGGCGGCGCCTTCCTCCGGTAGATCGAATGCAACAGGTACAACCGTTCCCCGCCGATCAACGCAATCGCACGGCTTGGCTCCTCGCTCGCCGTGCGTGGCGCATAAGGATGATTCGCCCATCGTCCCTGTCTGTCCCGCACACGCAACACCAGTTGCGGTTGGCCCACCGCATCCACCGAATTCTTCGTCGCCACATACAGCGTGCCATCCGCCGCCAATGCTGTGTGGAAATGATCGTCGGCTGTGCGATTCCCGCTTTGCACCGTCTCCACCGGTCCCCATCGCCCGGCTGCATCCTTCGACGCATGAAACCGGAACAGTACCGCGTCATGCTCCTGGTCGGACCAGATCACCCCCACGCCACCCGGCATCGCCGCGATTGCGCAGATGTCATCCTCGCCGGCCTTGCGCTCGGTCACCTCCACCGGCTCCTGCCATCGATCCCCCACATCATTCACCGATGCCCTCGCAAACATCCGCCTTCCTTCGTTGTAGGCGATCCACCACCGCCCCGCGCTGTCACGCGTCAGAGTCGCTGTCTCCACCGCGTTCCCGGCAACAAACACCGCGGGCTTGTTCGAAAGCGCATAGCTCCCCTTCACCAGCCGTGCCCGCACAAAGGCCAGCCGGTGTTTTTCCACCAGCACCGCCGCCACATTGTCACCATCGGCCCAAACGTCTGCCTGCCCGGGCAGTCCACCTAACACATCGCTCAAATCACTCCGCCGCTCCCACCCGCTCCCTCCGCGCCGCCACAGGCTGCTTCCCGCCGCTTGCGGCATCCACGCCCACCAGGCCCCCTGTGCGAACCAAATCTTCGATTGCGGCTTGTCTTTCGTGGCCGCCGCAACGCCTGTTTCAAATATCGGATCGGCTGCCCCAAGCAAAGCAACCATCATCGGAATCAGCAGTGGAAGCATCCTCACGCAGTATACGAAATAGGGCTCGTCTACATAGTGGCCGCTACTCCGGTTTTCTCTCACTCATCCCGCATCCTTCTGATAAAAAGGGCGCGCTCCACCCACTAACTTCTTGGACAAAGGAGTATCGTCGTGGCTCGCGGATTCATCATTTCCTTCTGCCTCATCGCACTGGCAACGCAAAGCGACGGAAAACCGAAGGGCGTTTCCCTGGGATCGATTCCCGCTGTCTTTGAACCCAACCGCGGCCAAGCCGCCCCGGA
>CALFYN010000598.1 GCA_937952345.1 uncultured Acidobacteriota bacterium | reverse complement strand
CAACTACGACGACTATGCCGGACTGGATGTGAAAGACAAGTGCGTGCTGGTGCTGCGCTACGAACCGCAAGAGTTCGAAGAAAAGAGCGTATTCGCGGGGAAAGCGTACACGGAACATGCGCAACTGCCCAGCAAGGCCTTCCATGCCCGCAACCGCGGGGCGCGCGCGGTGATTCTCATCAACAACATGGCAAATCGCCCCGGAGAGACCGACAAGCTGGAGACGTTCGGGCAAACCAGTGGCCCGGCCAACGCGGGCATTGCCTTCGTCCAGGTGAAGTACGACGTGGCCGAGCGGTGGATGAAGCAGGCCGGCAAGGATCTGCCGGGCATTGTGAAGGGGATTGATCACGACCTCAAGCCGCGGTCGTTCTCCTTCGACGATTCCCTGCGGCTGGAGATGGAGACCGAGATCCGTCATGTGCAGAAGAAAGTTCGGAATGTGGCCGGATATCTGCCGGGCGAAAGCGATGAATACATTGTTATCGGGGCGCACTACGACCATCTGGGGTTGGGGGATCAGCACTCGCTGGCGCCGGCGTTGATCGGCAAGCCGCACTATGGGGCGGATGACAACGCCTCCGGCACGGCGGGTTTGCTTGAACTGGCGCGGTATTTCGGATCGCGGCCGAAGATGAAGCGGGGCATTCTGTTCCTGGCCTTCGCCGGAGAGGAATTGGGGCTGCTCGGCTCGAGCTACTATGTGAATCAGCCCATTGCGCCGCTCCAAAAGGCGGTGGCGATGATCAACATGGATATGATCGGACGGGTGCAAAATGGGAGGGTTTTTGTGGGGGGGACAGGGACCGGATCGACTTTGAAAACGATGGTCGAGGAGTCCGCCAAGGGGCTGGACCTCCATGCCGATCTCACCGAGAAGAGCGGGTATGGTTCGAGCGACCATACTTCCTTCACCACGAAGGAAGTTCCTGTATTGTTCTTTTTCAGTGGTTTACATGCGGACTACCATAAGCCGAGCGACACCTGGGACAAGATCGATGCTCCTTCGGCGGTGAAGGTGTTGCGCATCGTGGCCGGCGTGACCGACCGTCTGAGCGGGGCTTCGGAGCGGCCCTTATTCGCCAAGGTGGAGCCCCCCAAGATGCCCACCGGTTCCGCCGGTGGCAGCGGAGGCTACGGGCCCTATTTCGGCAGCATTCCGGACTTCGCGGAAGTGCCCAATGGAGTGCGCTTTTCCGACATCCGTGCCGGGTCTCCAGCGGCGAAAGCGGGACTTCGCGGCGGAGATATCCTGGTGGAGTTTGATGGAAAAGCGATCCAGAATCTGTATGATTATACCTATGCGCTGCGCGCGAAGAAGCCGGGCGATGTGGTAAAGGTGAAGGTCTTGCGGGGCGGCACTCCCGTCGAGGCGGATGTCGCACTGGAGGCCCGGAAGTAGGAGTAGTATCCCAACTTCGTGCTAAATGTTTCGGCTGATTCTGACGATGAAGGGAAGTGGGACCATGGAAACCGTAATCAGTCCGCATCAGGTGTGGAAGCTGCCGCCGCTGATCTTGCATCCATTTTCGGACTCAAGCGGTCCGAACAAGCTGCTCGAGAGTTCGCGCGCCAGTCTGATGTTGCAGGGCTTGCTGCCAAGCGGCGATTTCACGGCTTGGGAGCTGGAACAGAAGCTCCTCGACGGGCGTTTCTGCGAATTGCGGATGCTGTTCTACCTGGGGCGCGATCTGGGCCGGTGGATGGAGCAGTGCATGGAATTGGTGGACCGGGATGAGACTTTGAAGACGGCGGGTATCCGTGCGCAAAGCTTCGCCACGATGCTGGTGGAGGATCCGCCGGATAACGTGCGCGAGAAGCTCAAGGTTTGGGGGGTAGCCGACTACAAAGCCATCTTCTCCCGGGCGTTGGGTCTGAACTCCATCTTCGCCGAGGTTCCGGGACACGAAATCCTCAACGGAGAGTTCGTTCGAAACTATTACCGGTACGCGGATCACAT
>CALFYN010000597.1 GCA_937952345.1 uncultured Acidobacteriota bacterium | reverse complement strand
AGACGAAGTGCTGCTGGAATTGCACGCCAGCGAATCCACCGGCCTGACGGAGGCCGCGGCCGCGGAACGCCTTGCCGAGGTGGGCCCCAACGAACTGACGGGCACGGGGATCAAATCTCCATGGGCGATTCTATGGGAGCAGCTCACCGCGCTGATGGTGGTGATCCTCATTATTGCCGGCATTGTCTCCGCTTTGCTGGGCGATTTCAAGGATGCTATCGCCATCGGCGCGATCGTTGTGCTCAACGCCATCCTCGGCTTCAGCCAGGAATACCGCGCTGAAAAAGCCATGGCGGCGCTGAAGAAGCTATCGGTCCCGGCCGCCCGTGTGCGCCGCGATGGCACGGTGCGCGAGATCTCTTCGACGCAACTCGTCCCCGGCGACATCGTATTCCTCGAAGCCGGCAACTACGTTCCCGCCGATGGCCGCCTCATCGAGAACGCCGGATTGCAGGCGCAGGAAGCGGCACTCACCGGCGAATCGGAAGCGGTGCACAAGATCACCGAAGCCATTGATCATCCCGAGTTGCCCTTGGGCGACCGCCGCAACATGGCGTACATGGGTACGTTCATCACCTCCGGACGTGGCGCGGCGGTCATCACGGGCACGGGCATGCGCACGGAACTGGGCCGCATCGCCACGATGATCCAGACCGTCGACCGCATGCAGACGCCGCTGCAGCGCCGTCTTGATCACTTGGGCAAAGGGCTCGCCGCGGCCGCGCTCGCCATCGTCGTGCTCATCTTCGTCATCGGCCTGCTGCGCGGCGAAGAGATCAAGCTGATGCTGCTCACCGCAGTCAGCATTGGAGTGGCCGCCGTGCCCGAAGGCTTGCCCGCCGTGGTCACCATCGCGCTCACGCTGGGCGCGCAGCGGATGCTGCGGCGCAATGTGCTGATTCGAAAATTGCCCGCCGTGGAGGCGCTGGGATCGGTCACGGTGATCTGCTCGGATAAGACGGGCACACTGACGCAGAACCGCATGACGGCCACCGTGCTGCAACTGGCGGATCGCACCGTGCCCGCGAATGAGCCGCAAGAGGCGCCGGCAGCCGACACCGCGCTGCTGCTCGCCGCTGGCGCGCTGTGCAACGATGCGGCATCGGATGAAATTGGCGATCCCACGGAGACGGCCCTGACCGCCGCGGCCACACGTTTCGGACTCGACAAATCCGCCCTCGACCGCACGTTCCCACGGACCGGCGAAGTGCCCTTCGATTCCACGCGCAAGCGCATGACGACGGTGCACCGCGTTCCGCGCAACGGGCAGGAGATACCCGAGGGCATCGGTGCGGCGCTCAATGAGAACGCGGCGCAGGTGGCGTTCACGAAGGGTGCGGTGGATAGTCTGCTGGAGGTTTCCACAGCGGTGTGGGCCGGCGATCGTGAAACACCGCTCGACGGCGAATGGCGCAGCCGCCTTTCGGCGATGAATGAAGCCCTGGCGGCCAACGGCATGCGCGTGCTGGGCGTGGCCTTCCGCCGCCTGGAGGAAACAACACCGGAGGATGTCGAGAGTGGGCTCACCATCATCGGCATGGTGGGCATCATCGACCCGGCGCGTCCGGAGGCCGCCGAAGCGGTGGCCACCTGCCGCACGGCGGGCATCCGGCCTGTCATGATCACCGGCGACCATCCGCTCACCGCCAGCTATATTGCCGCAGGGCTCGGCATCCCGCAAGATGCGCCGGTGGTTACGGGGCAGCAACTGGAGCGGCTGGACGCGGCGGGCCTGGAAGATATCACCGGCCATACCGCCGTCTATGCGCGCGTGTCGCCGGAACATAAGCTCCGCATCGTGGAAGGCTTGCAGCGCAAGGGGCAGATTGTCGCCATGACGGGCGACGGCGTGAACGACGCACCGGCGCTGAAGCGCGCCGATATCGGCGTGGCCATGGGGATCACCGGCACGGATGTCGCCAAGGAAGCGGCGGAAATGGTGCTGCTCGATGACAACTTCGCCACCATCGTCGCCGCCGTGGAACAAGGCCGGGTGATTTTTGATAATATCCGTAAATTTATCAAGTATATTCTCGCCACGAATTCGGGCGAGATCTGGCTGATGCTGCTGGCGCCGTTCCTCGGCATGCCGCTGCCCTTGCTGCCGCTGCAGATTCTGTGGATGAACCTGGTGACGGACGGGCTGCCGGCGCTGGCGTTGGGCGTCGAACCACCCGACCCGGACGTCATGCGCCGCCCGCCCTATCCGCCTTCGGAGAGCATCTTCGCCCGCGGCCTGGGCCGCCACGTCCTTTGGGTGGGATTGCTGATGGGCATCCTCTCGCTGGCGCTCGGCTATCACTATTGGAAAGCAGGCGACGAGCACTGGCAGACGATGCTCTTCACCACGCTCACGCTTTCGCAAATGGCCCATGTGCTGGCCATCCGGTCTGAGAAGCAGAGCCTGTTCCGCCTCGGCTTGTTTTCCAACAAGCCCCTGCTGGGCGCCGTGGCGCTCACCACTGTCCTGCAAATCGCCCTGATTTACGTGCCGTTCCTGCAGCAATTCTTCAAGACCGTGGCGCTGCCCTGGCAGGATTTCGTGCTCACCATCTTCATCAGCTCCATTGTCTTCTGGGCCGTGGAAATCGAGAAGTGGCTCTTCCGCCGCAATGACCACCGGGCGTAGGGCCCCTTGAACGCCACGGCGGCCGGCGCTATCCTTTGGCTGCCATGTTACAGCGATTGGTTTGGTTTCTCATTTTGGGATTAATCCCTCGCTTACATGCACAATTGCTGCTGCGGCAATTCGGCACACCCGCCGTGGACACGGCTGCCTCGGTGGCCGTCGACAACGGCGGCATCTACATTGCGGGCACAACGGAAGGAACATTCCCCGGCGAATCGGGATCCGGTGGAATTGACGGCTTTGTCCGAAAATACGACCGGGCCGGGAACCTGTTGTGGACCCGTCAACTCGGAACCCCTCTCACGGATAAGGTGCAATCGGTCGCCAGCGATGCCACGGGCGTATACATCGCCGGATATACCGATAGTGTTCTGCCCGGGCAAAGCGGTTCCGGGCAGCGCGACATCTTTCTGCGCAAATACGATCCCAACGGCGTTGTGTTGTGGACTCGTCAATTCGGTTCTTCCAGTTGGGATTACGGCGAATCGGTGGCGGCGGGACCATCCGGCGTCTATGTGGCGGGATGGACCACCGGAGCGTTGCCCGGCCAAATCGCCTCTGGATCCGGCGATGCCTACGTCCGCAAGTATGACATCCACGGCAATGTTGTCTGGACACGCCAATTTCATGCGTTTGGAGGACAGACGTTCGCGGGGGACGTGGCTCTCGACGCGTCCGGTATCTACGTTGGAGGTACGACTCTCGGCACATTTCCGGGATACGCTCCGCGGGCGGGTGACCATGATGCGTATGTGCGTAAGTTCAACTTTGACGGCGATCACCTGTGGACCCGTCAGTGGGGCACAACGGAGAATGAAACGTGCCGCATCGCGGTGGGTGGTGACGGCGTTTATCTCGCCGGCACGACACTTGAGGGCGCCATCCAGCCCGTCCCCAAGCCTACTTTTCTGCGGAAATATAACGGCAATGGAGAACTGTTGTGG
>CALFYN010000596.1 GCA_937952345.1 uncultured Acidobacteriota bacterium | reverse complement strand
CTTCCGTTCGCCAACACTATCGAATCGTTCTTGAGCTTGGGAGGGAGTCCATATACGAGAGGTTAGCCCGCTGTTCCATGCAAAAACGCTAAACTGCGTTTCCACGCCAAACCCGCAGCTTCTGGGCGGAAGGCATCAGTGCGATCACTCTCAAAGAACCAATGACCCGTGCCCGGGTAGCTGTAGTACTCGGCACTCCTCCCCGAGGCGTCCATGCTTTTCCTCATCTTCTTGACGCTTGGCATGGAGACCCATTCATCGTCTTCGGCGAAGTGAAATAGAAAGCGGGAAAGGCTTCTTGTGAAATCGCCATTCCTTGCCGCATAGAAAACCACGGTGGAGGAAACCGGAAGTTCCGGGCGTTGAGACAGCCAAAGCGCCCAATGTCCGCCCATCGAGAACCCCATTATGGCTACCTCGCGTCCGTTTGCTGCCTTGTGGGCGGAGAGATCGCAAATGGACGCCATGAGCATCTTGTACGCGGGCACCCGCCGCGATGCGGTTGTCTCAGCGCGAAGTCGCTTTGCTTCGGCAACCGTAGTCGCGATCTTTCCATCATACATATCAGGGGCAAGCGCGACGAAACCCGCCTGAGCGAGGCGATCACACAAGCCCCTGAAGAAGGTATTGAGGCCCCACCAGGAATGCAGCACGAGAACAGCTTTGCCTTTTCCTGCTTTCGGTACTGCGATGTAGTGTGGGGATGCGGGCATAGCGGGCTAACGTTGTGCGTGAGCGGCGGGCGAAGGCCGCAGGCGAGCGCGCACCGGCAAGCGCCGATTGCCAGCCGTCCGCTCGATGCACTTGTTAGGCCGCTGTTGCACGGCGCTTACCTTCTGCGCGCCACATAGAAGCCGTAGCTGTAAACGGCTCGGCACCGTTCGTACATGGCTGCTTCTTGACGCTCCGTTTCGACCAACTCGTCGGCTTCCGGCTGCCCGGCGTGTCGTCGCAAGAAATCACTAATCCTTGCTTCCGTTGGTCGGTAATAATTGTCGATCCAGCACTCCGGCGGAAGAACGAAGTATCCCAGCATGTCGTAGCCGGCACGCTCAAGAATCGTGATCTTCTTAGAGGCCATGGCAATTTCAGGATATTCCGTTTCCCAGAACCGCTTGATGTCATCCGGTGGATCAGGATGAAGCCATGTGATCTCGGAAACTGCGAGGACGCCACCAGATCGCAAAAATCGGCGCCACGATTCGACGCCCTTAGAAAAGCCCATGTTATAGATAGCACCTTCGGACCAGATGAGATCCAAGGATTCATCTGCGAGCGGAAGTGCTTCCATTGACCCTTCCGTGGGTAGTACGCGGTCGGAACAGGCTGCCTCGCGCGCACGAACTTCGAGGACTTTCAAGAATTCCGGGAACAGATCGACTGCCGTGATCCGTGCGTTCGGAAGTCTATCTGCCAGTACCAGTGTAGATGCGCCAGTTCCGCAGCCGATATCGGCGACCTCAACGTTTGATTCCGGATCGATGCGGGACAACTTCA
>CALFYN010000595.1 GCA_937952345.1 uncultured Acidobacteriota bacterium | reverse complement strand
TAGAGATCACGCTGTTCACCATGCGATATACCAGAGGATCAGGGCTGCTCACTTCTGACTTCTTCCCAGCCGGCGTGAAGTGGCTGCTGATCTCCAACACTGCGCTCTTCCTGCTCTACTTCTTCGCCGTCCAATTCCGTTTCAGCGCCATTTTCTATCCCTTCGGGCTCATTCCGGGACAGGTGCTGGGTGGCTTTGCCCTCTGGCAACTGGTCACCTACATGTTCCTCCATGACCCGTACGGATTCAGCCACATCCTCTTCAACATGCTCACGCTCTGGATGTTCGGCGCCGACCTGGAACGCACCTGGGGACGCAAAGCCTTCCTGAAATACTACTTCCTCTGCGGCATCGGCGCGGGCATCTGCGTGGTCATCGGCAACGCATTGTTCGGCACGATGAACACACGCACCATCGGAGCCTCCGGAGCAATCTACGGATTGCTGCTCGCCTTCGGCGTTCTCTACCCCGATCGCGTCGTCCTCTTCAGCTTCCTGTTTCCCATCAAAGCGAAATACTTCGTGATGATCATCGGCGCCATCGCATTCCTCAGTTCCATCGGCGCCAGCGGCAGCGGCGTCAGCCACGTGGCGCACCTTGGTGGCATGGTGTTCGGATACGGCTACCTGCGCGGAATCGGACGCAAGGTCGATCTCGGCGGTTCCCTCCGCAAGCGCTATCACCAGTGGCGCGTCGAGCGCGCGAAGAAGAAATTCCAGGTCTATATGCGCAAGCATGACCGCGATCGCTTCGTGCAATGATCGAACTCTACACGCTCCAGAATGCAGATGGCCTCAAGGCCCGCTTCACCACCTACGGCGGAATCCTCCTCTCGCTCCACGTTCCGGACCGTCAGGGAAATCTCCGCGATGTCGTCCTCGGGTTCGATAGCCTCGATCCCTATCTGCAAGGCCACCCCTACTTCGGCTGCATCGTGGGGCGCTGCGCCAATCGCATTGCCCACGGCGATATCGAACTGAACGGTGTGCCCTATCGCCTCACGCGCAATCGCGGCGAACATCATCTGCATGGCGGCAATCGCGGCTTTGACAAAGTGGTGTGGGATGCCGAGGCTTCATCAGACACTCTGGAGCTCCGCTACACCAGCCCCGATGGCGAGGAAGGCTACCCCGGCGAATGCAAAGTGAAGGTGACTTACTCGCTCACCGCGCAGGACGCGTTACGCATCGAATACGAAGCCGTTAGCGATAGAGACACCATCGTCAATCTCACCAACCACAGCTACTTCAATCTGTCCGCGAAAGACGATGTGCTCGATCACGAGATCCTCATCGCCGCCGATGCCTATACCCCTGTCGATGCATCCACCATCCCCACCGGTGAAGTGCGCGATGTCGAAGGGACTCCCTTCGACCTGCGGCAAACGGTGCGCCTCGGCGACCGCATCGGCAAAGGCTTCGATCACAATTTCGTCCTCCGCCAAACTCAGGATGCGCTCGCCTTCGCCGCCCGCGCCGCCGCTCCTGACACCGGCATCGCCATGGAAGTCTGGACCACTGAACCCGGCGTCCAGTTCTACACCGCCAACTACCTCGATGGGACCATCACCGGCAAGGGCGGACGCGTCTACTGGCCGCATGCCGCCTTCTGCCTGGAGACACAACACTTCCCCGATGCGCCGCATCACCCGAACTTCCCGTCCATTGTGTTGCGCGCCGGCGATACCTATCGGAGTGTGACCGAATACCGCTTTAGCGCGGCTTAGCGAACGGAGCGTCCTTGAAGCTCGATGCCGCCAGCATCGCAATCAGCTTCTCTTCATCCTCCGCCGTCATCGTGCGCCGCGGAGCCACCGGATCGCCGCAAGGAATGCCGCTCCACGTCATCATCCGTTTCACGGCGCTCAACGCCGGCACGCGCAGCGTCAGTTCAATCAGCTCATTGATGCGCAGTTGCGCCTTCATCGCGCCCTCTGTGTCCTTCGCCTGCATGCACCGGTACACTTCCAGGAACAATTCCGGCGTCAGATTGTAGAACGTGCCGATGCCGCCGTCGGCGCCCATCAGCAAACCCGCCGCCAGCACTTCGTCGTGGCCGTTATAGATGACATGCCCGAAACGCTTGATGCGCTCCATGCGGTACAGGTTCATATCCGTGAACTTCAGCCCAACAACGTTGGGGATGGTGCACAGCTCCAGGATCTGATCATGCGATGTGATCGCCGGAGCCAGCGCCGGGAAGAAGTAGATGAGGAACGGCGCATCGGAGGCCGCCGCCAGCGCCTGGTAGTAGGCCTTGATTTCCGGGAAGGAAAAAACGCCGATCGGCGGCAGGCTGCTCACCGCCGTCACCCCGATCGAGGACGCATGCTTGGCCAGTTCCATCGCATCCACCGTCCGGTGCGCGCCGATATGCACAATCACCTGCGCGCCCTTCGGCGAATTCGCCTTCGATGCCTCGGCCAGCTTCTTCCGGTCCGAAACGGTTAACGACAGGCCTTCGCCGGTCTGTCCGGCCACGTAAATCCCATGCACGCCAGTGCCGTAAACGCGGGCGAGCAGGGCTTCATAAGAAGCGATGTTGACGTTGCCTTGCGCATCAAGCGGAGTCACCACCGCGGGAAGAATTCCAAACATTGAGGACATGCGATTCTCAGTCTAGCGAAAAGCGTATGTGGCGCGTGGTAGTTTGAGGATTCTATGACCAAAACCGTGGGATTGATCGGCGTCGGCCTGCTCGGCGGAGCGATGGCCAAGCGCATCGCCGCCGAAGGCTGGCAGCTCATTGCTTACGACATCGATCCCGACGCCGTGCGTCGCGCGCCTGTCACTCCCGCAGGTTCCAATCGCGAAGTGGCCCGCGCCTGCCGCACCATCGTGCTCAGCCTGCCCGACTCACACATCGCAGCCGCCGTCATCGGCGAAATCGCTCCGGAACTCCGTGCCGGCGATCTCCTCATCGACACCACCACCGGCGATCCCAATGAGGCCGAAGCCATGGGCCGCACACTCGCCGCCCGCGGCGTCCAATATCTCGATGCCACCGTCGGCGGCAGCAGCAAGCAGGTGCTCAGCCGCGACGTCATCGTCCTCGCCGGCGGGGAACCGGAAGCCTTTCGCCGCGCATCGCCCATTCTTGCCGCTTTCTCGGACCGCATGTACCACCTCGGCCCCTGCGGCTCCGGCGCGCGCATGAAGCTGGTTCTCAATCTCGTCATCGGGCTCAACCGCGCCGTCCTCGCCGAAGCGCTCTCCTTCGCCACCGCCTGTGGCTTCGATCCCATGCAGGCTCTCGACATCCTCAAAGACGGACCATCGTATTCCAAGGTCATGGACATCAAAGGCGAGAAAATGATCCGCGCCGACTACACTCCGCAGGCACGCCTCGCCCAACATCACAAGGATGTGCGACTCATCCTCGCCGAAGCAGAGCGCCTCGGTGCGAAGACGCCGCTGTCCGTCGCCCACGATGCGCTGCTCACGCTCGCCGAAGAGCGCGGCTTCGCCTCCATGGACAACAGTGCGGTCATTGAGGCATACCGCGTATCCTCAAAAGGAAACCCATGTTGACTCGGCGCTCACTGCTTGCTTCACTCCCACTGCTTGCCGCCAGTGGCCGCAAGAATGTTCTGTTCGTCGTAGCCGACGATCTCAACAATGCCCTCGGCTGTTACGGCCACAAGACCGTGCAATCGCCGCACCTCGATCGCTTCGCCCGCCGCGCCATGGTCTTTGACCGCGCCTATTGCCAGTTCCCGTTGTGCCAGCCTTCGCGCACGTCGCTGCTCAGCGGGCGCCGCCCCGACACCACACGCGTCCTCACGCTCCAAACTCCGACCCGCGAATATCTCGGCGACACCGTCTTCCTCCCTGAGCATTTCCGCAAAGCGGGTTACTACACCGCGCACGCGGGCAAGATCTACCACACCGGTGATCATGCTGAAGATCCTCGCTCCTGGGATGAGGAAACCCGCGAGTTCTGGAAAGAAGCGCCTCCCGGCACTGTCGTTCGCGAAGGCAAGGTGCCCGGCCCGCGCGGCCATTCCTTCGCCTGGTCCGCCACCAATCAGAAGGACGAAGAAACCCCCGA
>CALFYN010000594.1 GCA_937952345.1 uncultured Acidobacteriota bacterium | reverse complement strand
GGCCGAGGTTGAACATGTTGATCAGACCTTTGCGGCCGCGGTTGCTGACCTCGAAGAGCAGCGTGCCGTTGCCCTCGGTGGGCTGGCGGGGCTTCAACACAAATAAATCGGCGGAGAATTCCACCATCCCGGCGGCATTTTTCGGCGCATGGTCGATGTCGCGAATGATGCGGTTGGAGGGGTCTTTCGGATCAAGGGTGAAGTGGGCCCTCGCCACGACGCGCTCATAGTTGTAGCCGGGCACGTCGCTGCGGTCCACCAGATCGATGCGGGTAACGGCGGCAGTTGCCAGGGACAGGGCGGCAAGCTGAAGTGCGGCGCAGCGGAGCAGCATAAGCGCCATGGTATCGCAATCAGGCGAGGGTGAGCCCGGCTTGGGCCTTCAGTTCGAAGCCGGCAAACTCACCGCGATGGAACTTGGGGAAGGCGGCGGCGGCGATCATGGCGGCGTTGTCGGTGGAGAGCGCCGGTGTGGGGAAGAAAACGGGATAGGGCAGGCGCGCGTTGCGGGCGGCGTCGCGCAATCCGGCATTGCAGGCCACGCCCCCGGAGACCACCCAACTGCGGGCGGCGATCTGCTCGGCGGCGGCCTCGGAACGCGTGAGCAGTTCCTCGATCACGGTGTGCTGGAAGGAGGCCACCAGGTCGAGGGTGGGCTGTGGGGTCACCTCCAGCCACTCGGCGGTGCTGGGTCTTGGGTTCGTTTTGCAAAATTCCTTGCGGCGGGCGATCTCGTCCGCCATGGGGTGCGCCTCCACCCAGCGCAGGACGGCGGTTTTCAATCCACTAAAGCTAAAATCGAGGGCATTTCCCTTCATTTTGGCGATGGAAAAGCGAATAGCCCGGGGATTTCCATAGGGGGCCAGGGCATCGAGCACGGGTCCACCGGGATAGCTGAATCCGAGGAGTTTGGCGACCTTATCGTAAGCCTCACCGGCGGCGTCATCGCGAGTGCGGCCCAGCAGGCGGTAAGAGAAGCCTTCGGTGATCTCGAACAGGTGGGTGTGGCCGCCGCTCACCACCAGGGCGAGGGCGGGAAATTCGAGGCGGCCAGCGGCCTCCATGGCGACGGCGTGGATGTGCCCTTCGATGTGGTTGACGCCGATGAGCGGCAGGCCTCGGGAAAAGCAGATGGCCTTGCCGTAGGTCATGCCCACCAGCAGCGAACCGACTAGGCCCGGTCCCCGGGTGACGGCGACGGCGTCGATGTCCGCGTAGGTGCAACGGGCCTGTTCCATGGCCTGGCGCACCACGGGGGTAATGGCGCGCAGGTGCTCACGCGAGGCGAGTTCGGGCACGACACCGCCGTACTTGCCGTGAACATCGAACTGAGAGCTGACGATGCTCGACAGAACCGTGCGCCCGTCCTCCACTACAGCGGCGGCGGTTTCATCGCAAGAGGATTCGATTCCAAGGATCCGGGGCATCCTTTTCATTATGTCCAGTTCGGTTTGATCCAGCCCAGCGCGGCGGCAGTCATGACCAGGCCGACGAGCGTGATGACGGCGGCCGAGAGCACCGGCAGCATGCGGAAAAACGGGCTGTTCGTCACACGGGGCGTGTCGGGCAACAGGTTCTTGGCATAGAGAACCAGCCCGCCGATGGCGATCAGCACGAGCGCCAATCCGAGGCTGAAGCTGGTAAGCAGCGCGAGTCCGAAGCCGATGCGTCCGAGGGCAATGGCGCTCAGCAGCAAGACCAGCGCCGAGGGGCACGGCACCATGCCGCCGCTGACGGCCAGACCAAGGAGACTACGGAAGGTAACAGCACCTTCGGGAACATGGGTGTGGCCGCCGGGGCCGTGATCGTGATCGTGGGTGTGGTCATGGTCGTGGGTGTGATCGTGGCCGTGATGATGATGCCCGATGACGTGCTGGTGGTCGGTGAGTGCATGGCCCGCGAGCCTGTGCAGGCGCTGGTAGAACAGCGTCCCGCCGATCCAGACAATGAGCAGTCCGGAGGCGGTGCTGAGGATGGGATAGATCTTGTCGGGGACAATGTAACGCGACAGAAAGAGCGTGCCGAGGCCCAGCAGAAACACGCTGACGGTGTGCGTGAAGGTGACCATCGCGCCGAGGAACAGCGCGTGTTGGAAGGTGCCGCGCGAGCCCACCAGGTAGGCCGCGACGATGGTCTTCCCATGCCCCGGCGACATGGCGTGCATGGCGCCGAATCCGAAGGCGAGAGCGAGGGCCACCAGCATGGCGTGGTAGCCAAGTTCCTGCCGGCCGAGGAGTTGTGAAAGCGTATCGCCGCGCTGCAGGGCGCCCGGTTCGGCGGCCGCGGGCGGCCCCTGCGCCAGAACAATTCTTGGCTCTTCTGTTTTGGGCGCCGGGCGTTCGATAGCCGCGGATTTGGGGCGGGCGCGCCAGCGGAATTGCGCCGTCAGATCACCGGGCGGGGCGATGGTGGCATCGGCGGGGTAGGCCGTGAGCGCGTTACTGAGATCCCGCGCGGGCCGTCCTTCGGCATCGATCACGATCTCTTTCCATCCGGCGCGATCCGGACAATTGCGGTCCTCATAGTGCAGCAACCCCGGCTGCGTTTGGGCAAACGCCGTGGCGGTGATGCGCAGCACGGGGAGGCTGGCGGCGCCATCGGCCATCTCCAGTTTGACGCGGCGCACCACGGGGGCGACGGGCCGTCCATCGACCGTGAGCGAAACATTTTCGAGCCATGCCTTCGCCTGTTCGAAAGCTTTGGCATCGAGTTCGCGGCGCGGGCTGGTCCGTTGCAGATTCCATTCGCGGAGCAGTTCGAAACTGGGGATTTCGGCCAAATCGAGCGCATAGAGCACGGTTACGCCGTGGGCCGACGGCGTGAGGCGCGTGTAATGGCTGATGGAAAAGTTGCCCATCGGGTGCGCCAGGACTGAAGAAATCGCCGCGAAAAAGAGGAATACGCCACGGGTGTTCATTACAATGGAATGTACGCAACGCGCGCTCGAATGGATGTATGCGAAAAGTTCTGACAGCAACGGATATCCCCCTTTCCGGGGAAGTGCGGATTGCGATAGGCACTATTGTAACTCCCTCGGCGCGTGACCTCATCCGCGAACGCGGACTGGCGCTCACCGAAGTGCCGGCGCACGAACTGGACGGCATCGCGCCGGCGGAGCGCACGGTGGCCATCGGCTCAGACCACGGCGGCTTCGAGATGAAGGAGGCGCTGAAGCCCGTGCTGGCGGAATTGGGCCTGTCGGTGCGGGATGTAGGCGTACAAGAGGCGAAAGCAGCCGATTATCCGGACATCGCACTGCAAGTGGCGGAGCTTGTGGCACAGGGTGTGGCGGGGCGTGGCGTGATCGTGGATGGGGCTGGAATCGGATCCGCCATGGCCGCGAATAAGGTTCCGGGCGTGCGCGCGGCCCTATGCTACGATAAGGCTACTGCTCGCAACAGCCGCGAACATAACCACGCAAACGTGCTCACGCTGGGCGGCCGCATGCTGACCCTGACTCAGGCCGAAGAGGTGCTGCGGGTATGGCTGGCGACCCCTTACGGCGGCGGCCGGCACGCGGCGCGGGTGGAGAAGATTACGGGCATCGAGAAGAGATACGCGGCGTGGACTCGCAACAGCTAGACAGACTGGTAGCGCAAATCGGAGAGGAAATCCTTGCCCGCATTCCGGTGAGCGGCGGACATCCGCCGAACGCCGAAGGGCTGAACGTCGCTGACCTGGTGTGCCCGGGGTGTACGCGGCGCTGCGCGCAGACGTGTTCGCGGAAAACGAAAGAGATCATCGCGGCGGGGGCGGACCGCGTGTCGGCATCGGAAAAGCTGACGCGGATCGATCCGGAAATCGCGTCGTTGATCGACCATACGATTCTCAAGCCCGACGCGACGCGGGACGATATTGTGAAACTGTGCCGCGAAGCGCGGGAATACGGCTTTGCCAGCGTTTGCGTGAACCCGTATTGGGTGCCCGTCGCGGCCCATGAATTGAAAGGCTCGCCCGTGCTAGTGTGCACGGTGGTGGGCTTTCCGCTGGGGGCAACACCGACGGCGATCAAGGTGGCGGAAACCGAACAGGCAATCCGCGCCGGGGCGC
>CALFYN010000593.1 GCA_937952345.1 uncultured Acidobacteriota bacterium | reverse complement strand
CCATGGCGGCGGGCGAGGGTGAAGAAGGCGAGCGCCTGGCTGGTTTCTTTCGCAGTCACGGGGCGGCGGTAGGCTCGCGTGGCGAAGCCGGCGATCACTTTGCGGGCGCAGGCATCGGCGTGCTTGCCGGGAGCATGGCCGCAGACGAAGATGCGCCGCAGGCTTTCCGCGGATGGCCCCATGGTTTGCTCGAACGGGCCGCCGATGTCGATGGCTTCATAGCGGTTGTCGACGCGGGTTTCGATGCCGTCGGTCTTGATGCGCGTGCCGTACTTGCGCAGCGTTTCGATGTCCTTCTCGCTGAGCTTGCCACGTGGATTGATGAGCGCTTCGGGCGGACGCTTGGAAGGTTCGGGGCCGTTATATTGCGGCGGCAGGCCGTGATAGTTCTTGTGGTATGTGGCGGAGATCAGCCGCTCGCCGGCGGCGACGCGGGTGCGCACTTCGACGATCTGACCTTCAAGGTCTGTGGCATCGACTTCGAACTCCTTGATCAGCTTGCCATCGATGTAGAGTGCGGGCCGCGCGGGTTCGGATTGATTGGGGCGATGCCCGTTCAGCACCAGCCGGAAGTTGTATTCCGCATCGACGGGAAAACGATGGACGAAGTGCGCCGAGTGCAGGGTGCTGAGCCCGGTTTCGTCGTAGTGGAACAGATCTTTGGGCAGCGAATTCTTGCCGCGCGAGTCATTGATGCGCACAGGCGCGGAGTAATGCACCGCGGCGGGCTTGCGCTTCTCCGGGCCGAAGATGGCAGTGCGCACGCTCCGCTCGGCGGCGTCGATGTAGTTTTCGAGCAGGGCAGGGGAGAGGCCGAGCGCATCGCTGATGTTGTCGAATCCGAAGGCGGGTGTATCGGCGGGGAAGTTGTCGGCGGGCTTGATATCGACGCCAAGCAGATCGCGCATGGTGTTGTTGTATTCCGCGCGATTGAGACGGCGTGCGGAGACGCGGCCGGGGTCGGGCTTGGCCATGCGGTCCTGACGGGCGAATTCGGATTCCAGCCAGTGGGCGACGGCCTTGGTGGCTTCGCTGGGAGGCTTGGGAATGCCTGGGGGCGGCATCTGGCCGAGCTTGATTTTCTCCACCACCATCTCCCAGATTTCGCGATCTTCATCGAAGGTCTTGGGGGAGTGGAGCGACTTCAGATCGATGTCACCCGACTTGACGGAACTGTTGTGGCAACCCACGCAACTCTTCTGGACATAGGCGAAGACTTCGCCGGAAGCCGCCGTGAGATGGGTGGCGCATGTGGCCGCAAGAGTGACAAGCAGCAGGGGGCGCAACATGGATTGCTTGTAATGACTCCAGTTTGGACAGAAAAGTAACTGTTTCAATTCTATCACTTGACGGATGCCTCGCTGCGTTGGAAGATCGAGGGATGCTTACCGCGATACGCGTGGTTGGGATGCTGGCGCTGGCGAGTGCGGCGTGGGCCGCGGACTCGAAGGGTGGAGCGGCTATCGCACCCTTCAATATTCCGCTATGGGAGAAGGGAAAAGTGCCGCTGGCGACGGGCGATGGGCCGCTCGATGAGCCGTTTGTCACGGTGTTCCTGCCTCCCGAGAACAAGCGCAACGGGAGTTCCGTGGTGGTTGCGCCTGGCGGTGGCAACATCATGCTGATGTATGGCGTGGAAGGAGTGGATATTGCCGAGCGCTACAACGATTGGGGCGCGGCGGCTTTCGTGCTGACCTACCGGCTGGCTCCCAAGTATGGCGAGAATGCGCGGGTGCTGGATGGGAATCGAGCGGTGCAACTGGTGCGGGCGCGGGCGAAGGAATGGGGGCTCGATCCGGGGAAGATCGGCTTTGCGGGTTTTTCGGCGGGGTCGTCGATGGCGCGCGCGGTAGTGAATGGAGCGAAAGCGCCGGATCCATCGGCGGCGGATCCGCTCGACCGTGTGTCGTCGCGGCCAGACTATCTGGTGATGGTCTACAGCGCGGGACGGCCTGTGGCGAACGAACAACTGAAGAGCTTTCCGCCGACGTTTCTGCTGGCAGCGGCGGCCGATCGAGGCGCGGCCAACGGGAGCGCGCAGTTGTGGCTGGAGATGAATCGCGCGGGTGCAGTGGCGGAGTTGCATTTGTATCAAAAGGGCCGGCACGGGTTCGGGGCTGCGTTCGGCAGTCCGGAGTTTTCGCTGTGGATGGACACCCTGCGCCACTTCCTGCAAATAGGCGGATTTTTACCCAAATGAGAACGTTATTTCTTCTAGGTGCATTGAGCGCGGCGATGGCGGCTCCGCCGCAGACCGCTGATGACGGCTATGGAGCGCTGGTGCTGGTGCCCGCGGGCGCTTTCAAGATGGGCGACAACTTCGGCGATGGCGAGGCGCGCGAACGGCCTGTGCACACCGTCGAGCTGGACGCTTTCTACATCGGCAAGTTCGAAGTGACCAACGCGCAGTGGCGCAAGTTTCGCGACGATCCGGGCTATGACGATCCGAAGTATTGGCCGGGCGGCAGGCCCGTGCCGAAGGATCAGGTGCCCTATTGGAACATGGCCAATAATCACGGGGGCGGAACGCCGGACAGCGATAACTATCCGGTGATTGGCGTGAACTGGGATTCGGCCGTGGCCTACTGCAACTGGCTCAGCGCGAAGACGGGCAAGAGATACCGGCTGCCAACGGAAGCCGAATGGGAGAAGGCTGCACGGGGGACGGATCAGCGGCGCTATCCGTGGGGCAATACGATCGATGCGACGCTGGCGAACTTCGTCGGGACGCAGCCTTACGATACGGTGCGTCCGGTGGGGTTCTTTGCCAAGGGCGCATCGCCGTATGGCGCGATGGACATGGCGGGCAATCTGATGGAGTGGTGCCAGGATTGGTACGAGCGCGATTACTACGCACGGTCGCCGAAGAAGAATCCGAAGGGGCCGGAGAAGGGCGTGTACCGCGTGCTGCGCGGCGGGCATTTCTTTGTTGAGGCCTTCGACTCGCGAACCTATGCGCGCTCGGCGGCGTGGCCGTCGTTTCTGGGGCACAGGATGGTAGGGTTCCGCGTAGCGCGCAATCCGTAGCAGCGCTAGACTCGTGTGCATGACGCCGCTGTTGTTTGCCCTGTTGCTGATCCGCTGGGTGCATGTTTCGAGCACGACCGGGGAGGTTCCGAATCCGGGCGGATCGAATCAGCAGACCGGCTTGCTGGTGACGGAACTGGACAAGAAGCCCGGGGCGGATTTGGTGATCAGCTACCGGGTGCATGCTCCGGCGCTGGTGTGGATTTCGCGGGAAGGCAAGGGGTGGAAGCGGCAGGTGATCGAGAGCGAGTTTCTGCGGTTGGAGGCGGGTGGGGCGGCGTTTGACATCGACAACGATGGCGACAACGACATCGTCTTCGGCGGCGATGGCGGGGACAAGAATCTGTGGTGGTGGGAGAATCCGTATCCGCGGTTCGAAGCCGGCGTGTCGTGGAAGAGGCACGTTATCAAGAATGATGGGGCGAATCAGCATCATGATCAGGCCTTCGCCGATGTGCTGGGTACGGGCAAGCCGCAGTTGATCTTCTGGAATCAAAAAGCGAAGACTTTGTTTTTGGCTCCGGTGCCCGCGAATCCACGTGCGGTGGAAGCATGGCCGCGCCAGGTGATTTTCAGCGGGCAGGCGGGCGAGGATGTGGACTCCGCAGCGAAGTATGCGGAGGGCGTGCATGCGTTCGATGTGGATGGCGACGGGCGGATGGACGTGCTGGCAGGGAACGCGTGGTTCCGGCATGAAGGCGGCGGCAAGTTTCGTGCGACGCGGATCGGGACGATTGGCGGGCGGATCAAGGCAGGGCATTTTCGCAAGGGGAAGAATGCGCAGGTGGTGATCGGGCCGGGCGATGGCAGCGGGCCGTTGCGGTTCTATGAGTGCGATGGCGATGCGCGGGATGCTTCCTGCTGGAAGGGGCGTGATTTACTGACGCAGCCGATGACGCACGGGCATACGCTCGATGTGGGCGATGTGGATGGCGACGGCAATCTGGATATCTTCGCGGCGGAGATGGCGAAGTGGGGGCGCGGGGAGCAACCGGATCATCCGGGGGCCACGGCATGGATTCTTTATGGGGACGGACGCGGGGCGTTTCGGGAGACGGTGCTGGTGAAGGGGCATGGCTGGCATGAAGGGCAGTTGGCCGATGTGGACGGGGATGGGGATCTGGACGTGGTCAACAAGCCGTACACATGGGAAGCGCCGCGGCTCGATTTCTGGCTGAACAACGGGACGGGTCAAAAAAAATAACGGTGGGATGGCGGTTTCCGCTCCCCGTTCGCACATGTGCCGGGTGAGAGAGGAACCGAACAATGCTGAACGTCTCACCTGCTGAGTTTCATACCTGGGCGCAACAGGCACTGAACCGTGTCCCGGGAATCCAGTTTCCGATTACCCACGAAAGCCACGAAGTCTACAGCGACTACAAGCTGGCCGTGAAGTCGTTTCAGGAAAACTTTGTGGGCAAGGCGAACGGCGTTGTGGATGAGAAGACCTACAACGCGCTGATCAAGAACAACCACATCCATCCGGAGTACAACAAGTGGATCCGGCAGGCGCTGGCGAAGGCGGCGAACAAGCCGGGTCTAGTGCTGGGGGTCGGTCACACGGAGGATCTGGCGAAAGCGGTCAAGGAGTATCAGAAGTCGAAGAGCGGACTGCTGAATGCCGATGGCTGGGTGGGGGTGAAGACGGAGACCCTGCTGGTGTTGCAGACGGGGGTGTACGTCCCGAAGCCGAACCCGGCGCCGAAAGTGCACATTCCCATCGAGGTGAGGGTACAAAAGTGGCTGGAGCAATTGGCCGAGGATCTCAGCAACCCGATTCTTCCGAAGGATCTGCAATTCGTTCACTTCATGCACCCGGACGATCGGAAGAGCTTTGTGAAGTTCGTGCAGATGCTGGATCTGGGCACCATTGATTACCGCTATATCGATGCGGAGCGAGTGAAGGAATTTCTGTTCACTCCGGGGGCGGACCTGAATGCTCTATTTAAGGCAAATGCCCGGGGGTATCTGGTCAATTTGATGCGTTATTACGAGAACGTGAACGCGCCCAACATCTACCACCGCTTCGCCATTCGATGCGAGGAAGCGTGGAAGGATGTGGACCGGGGCCTGTTCCAGGCGATCTTTCAGCAGAAGAACAGCTCCGCGGACGGGATCACGAAGGGGCGGATGGCCGATCTGATGGACTGGATCGAGACGCGCAAGAAGAACCCGCGGCACATTTTGTCGGCGTGGCCGGCGTGGAAAGAATGGAAAGGCAAGTGGAACTAGCGGCCGAGCAGGTAGGCGCGGCGCTTCTCGATGAATGTTTTGATGCTCATTTGGGGGCGTCCGCCGAAGGGGCCGAAGCCTGGTGAGGGCACGTCCTCGGTGGCGCCCTTGAGGAATGCTTCCGTGGAGGCGAGCTTGCGAGTGTCGGTTTTGACGTCGGCGGCGATGAGGGCTTGCGCCTCGTTGATGATGGGTTCGAGTTTGTCCCAGACCAGCCAGTTGGTGGCGATGTCGCGGATATAGGCTACGTACTTCTCGCGGAGCGAAGGTACGGCGAGCAGCTTGTTGAGCAGGGGCTTGGCGGCGTCCTGCTCGCCGGCGAAGATATCGAGGTCGGCGTCCCGTGGGGCACGTGGGCGGCCTGGCATTGGTCCGGGGGGCGGTCCCATCATCTCGGCTGGGGACAGTGCTTCGTTGAAATCGTGGGGGATGATGTGGAAGCGGCCCTTTTCATCGAGGAAGAGGTTGTAGTCGCTGGCGCGGGTCCAATAGCCGTCGCTGTTGATGAGAGCTTTTTCGAGGGCGAGGAACTTCAGTGTGCCGTCGATGTCGAGGATCGGTGAGAGGGCGGCCTCGAGTTGATCGGTGGGTGTTTCCTTGAGGGTCTTGCACAGGCGGATGAGGGCGTCCCAGGACTTGGGGTCATCCTTGGTTTTGATTTCGTAGATGCGCTTGTAGGGGGCGGGGTCATCGCCGATGTAGTTGAGGCCGGCGCGGCCCATGGGGCTGCCGGGTGTCTTCCATCGTGCTCCTTTGGAGGAAGGGAACCACTCGGCGAGGAAATCGGTGTTGAACTGCTGCACATTGACGTAAATGCCCCAGCTTTCGCGGTTAATAACGACGCGCATGTAGTTGACCTTCGGGATGGGGAGGTAGTGGCGGCCGATTTCGGAGTAGAGCAGAGTGCGGAGGAGCGTGGGGTCGCCATTGGAGTTGAGCAGGTTGAGGGTGCGGTAGCCGCCGAGGCGGAGCTTCTTGTCCGTGTAGTCGATGGAGAGGTTGAGAGAGCGCTTCTGCCCTTCGCCGGCCATCATGAACGAGGACATGCCGCGGAAGTGAACACCGACGCCGAGATAGGTGTTGCCGTCGACCTGCAAATCGGCCGGGACTTCGACGTCGGAGTTATAGAAGTCGGCGAGTTCCTGTTCCCAGTCTTTGTTCTCGAAGGTGAGGAAGAGCGTGCGCAGGGTGTTGCGGCCGTAGAGGGGTTCATCGGTGTAGCGCTTCACGTCGGCTGGTGTGAGCGCGGGGCCGGGTTGGGGGCGATTGCGGCGGCTGAAGGACTCGCGGGCGGCCTTGCGTTCGGCGGTGTTGAGTTTGCCGTCGCCGTCTTTGTCGAAGTCCTTGACGAGCTTACGTTCTTCCATGCCCGGGGGTGGCGGGCCGCCACGTCCGCGAGGGAAAGGTGGCGGTTGCGCGGGCAATAACGAGGCGGCAACAGCGAGGACGGCGAGATGTTTCACAACTCATCTTACGGCCGGTTTGAGGAATGTGTTACCCAGCCGTCCTAAGCTTTACAGAGTCTTAACAGTGCTGCCGCAACGCGGGATTAAAACGTCAATTTGCCGGCGATGGTGATCCGCCTTTGTTCCGGGAACTGCGTCGCCGTCACCTGGCCGAAGTTGGAATTGGCCGGTGCGGCGTTGGGAGCGGCGAACATCGCATGATTGAGGGCATTCTGGCCCTCGGCACGCAACTGGAAGCGAACTCGCTCCGTGAGGCGGAAGTTCTTGAACAGGGAGAGATCCCACTGGTTGAAGCCGTCGGATCGCACGCCGTTCAGCCGCAGCGGGAAGGTGCGCAGGTTGCTGCCAAGTGCTCTTGCGGGATCGCGCTCGAAGCCTGCATTGATGTTGAACCAGCGTTCCGCGGTGCGCTGGCTTTCCGGGATTTGGATATCGTTGATGTTTCCGTAGAAGGCGACGTTGCCGAAGTTGATGGGCGGCCCGGTCTGGGCCTGGTAGATGCCCTGCACCTGCCAGCCGCCGGCGATGTGGTCCACAAGGCTGCGGGTGTTGGCGAGCCAGTGCCGGCCGCGGCCAAAGGGCAGTTCGTAGATGCCGGTAATGGCGAGGTGATGGGTGCGGTCCTGCGGGGAGATCACTTCGGTGGGGCGCACATCGGCGGCGTTGAGTAATTCCACCGCCTCCATGAATTTTGACCAGGTGTAGGAGCCATGGATCGTGAAGCCGTTGGCAAAACGGCGCTCCACGCGTGTCTGCAGGGAGTGATACCAGCTATAGCCGATATCGTCTTCGCTGGTCACGCCGAAGAAGTGGGGCATCGGTGTCAGCAGTTGCGAGCGGGTGGTGTTTCGCCCTTGCAGGCTGGAGCCGGCAAACTCGGGCAGCCCGAAGAAGGGATTCGGCACGTTGGTGGTGAGGAAGTCGATAGTCGCCTGGTCGCGCACTGGGGAGGTACTGAGGTAGCGGTTGGGCAATGCGCTCCAGTCGCGGCTGACGCCGAGGAGGGAACCGCGATTGCCGACGTAGTTTGCTTCCACCATCACGCGGTGGGGTAGTTCGCGCTGCACTCCGAATGTCCAGCGCTGCATGTAGCCGGTGCGAATGTCGGGTGTGAAGAAGGCAGGCGAGCGTCCGACGAAGGTGAGCAGCCCGAGGGAAGAGCCCGCCGGCGCGAGGTAGCCTGAGGGGAAGGGGTTCGCGAGGCTGGCTTGGAAGCTGAGGCCGTTGTCGAGGCTGGGGACCAGGCTGGTGCGCTGGTTGAAGCCCTGCTGGCCGACGTTGCTGACGCTGGCTCCGAGTTGTTCGAGGAAGAGGCCGTAGCCACCGCGCCAGACGGTCTTGTTGTCCATCTGATAAGCGAAGCCGAAGCGGGGTGCGAAGTTGTTCCAGTCTCCATCCCACAACCCTCGTGAAATCCCATTCACGCCGGCGAATTGCAATCCGCCCAGCGTGCGGAATTGGTCGACGGGCAACTCGGGGATGGGGGCCCTGGCGTAGTTGGCGCGGGCGGCGTCCTGTATGGGATTGACCGCGGCGAAATTGAAACCGCGCGTTGTGCGGTTGAATCGCTCGGCGGTCGGGGTCTCGAATTCATAGCGGAGCCCGGCGTTGAGGGTCAGCTTGCGCGTCACCTTCCAGTCGTCCTGCAGGTAGAAGCCGATGTAGCGAGATTGCTGGGCAAAGCTGGCGTTGTCATCGCGTCCTCCGCCGGTGGGCAGGCCGAGCAGGAAGGATGCGGTTCCTTGTCCGATGGGCGCCGTGGGCGAGTTATCGAGAGGGCCACGGGTCCATGCGGGCTGGAAGTCGATGACCGGGGTGTAATTTCCGAAGCCATAGCGGTTTTCCTGAAATACGCGCATTTCGCCGCCGAAGCGGAGGGAGTGATTGCCGCGCGATTGGGTTAGGTTCGCGGTGAGGAAGTGGTAGTTGGTGGCCGCGCGGTATCCGGTGTCGCGGCTGAGCGCCTGTAGTCCCTGGATGGTGATGTTGGGGACCGTCGTCAGCTCTTTGTCCAGGGATCGGGCGAATTGGGAGGAGAAACCCAGCGAGGAGAGATCGTAGCCGAGCGAGTCGGGGAACTCGCCGGTGAGGAACCGCGTGAATCCATAGCGCATGTTGAGGATGGTGGCCGGCGACAGCACGTAGACATCGTCGAGCGAGAGGCCGCGATGACGCCGGGTTTGCACGTGGCCGACGGCGACGATACCGGGAAAGCGCCGGTTGGCGGGCTCGTTCAAATCGGAATACGAGAGGGAGCCGAAAATGCGGTGCTTTTCGGTGAATGTATGGTCCATGCGAACGGAGTGGGAATAGTAGTCGATTTGGGTTCCGATGGGCCCCACGAAGT
>CALFYN010000592.1 GCA_937952345.1 uncultured Acidobacteriota bacterium | reverse complement strand
TGATTCCCTCCATTACCCGCGTTTTTCGAAAGAATCAGAGCCTCTTCGTGTACCTGGAGGTCTACGACGCAGCCCCCAATATCTTCAGCGCGATTACGTTCTTTCGGGGAAAAACCAAGGCATTCGAATCCGCTCCGGCGCTGGTGACGGAAGCGCTCCCGAAACGTCCCGGCGTCTATCCCATCCAGTTTGAAGTGCCCCTCGACAATCTGGTGTCCGGCAAATATACCTGTCAGATCACGCTGATTGATGAAGCAGCAAAACGATTCGCGTTTCCCCGCGGCTCCATCATCGTTCTGCCGCACTAAAGAAAAATTAACTTTACAATCCGGTAACTTCCTGTGTTATCCTGCCAGAAAGTTTTGGTGTGTTGCTCCTGATGCCGCAATTCTTGTGCGGGTGTGAGCAGCATGGGAAGGGGTATCCATGTCGATCGCTAGATTCGCGTCCGCTGTCCTGTGTCTAACCACGTTGGCTTTCGGGCAGGACTACCGGGCCACCATATCGGGCCATATTGTGGATTCATCCGGCGGGGTTGTAGCCGGCGCCAAAATCCAGGCCATTCACGTTGCCACAAACGAAACGACGAATGCCACCAGCGATACAGGCGGCAATTACACGGTTCCATTCCTTCGGCCGGGCCAGTACAAGCTCACCGTACAGGCCGCGGGATTCAAACAATTCTCGCGCGAGAATATCACCCTTGAAGTAGGACGTCTCGTAGGTATTGATGTCACCCTCGAACTCGGTCAGACTACCGAGACGGTGAATGTAACCGCGGAGGCGGCGCTCCTCGAAACGCAGACCGCAAGCCGAATTGCCGTAATCAACACCAAGCAGGTCTCCGAATTGCCGCTCAATTCGCGTAATCCCTTCATGTTGGGCGCGATGATGTCCGGAGTCACGTTCCGCGGCGCAGCCATTTGGCAGCGCCCGTTCGACAACGGCGCGATCGCCGAATGGTCCGTCAACGGCGGCCGCCAATCGAACAACGAATTTCTCATGGACGGCGCTCCCAATAACGCGCAAATGGGCAACAATAACATCGCCTATGTCCCCATCGTCGACGCCGTGCAGGAGTTCAGCGTACAGCAGAATAGCTATGACGCGCAGTACGGCAAGACCGGCGGCGGCGTGTTCAACGTTGTGCTGAAGAGCGGCGACAACGATTTCCACTTCACCGGCTGGGAATTCATGCGCCGCAAGTTTCTGGACGCAAACACATTCCAGAACAACTCGGTGAACGCCGCGCGTCCGGCGCACCGGCTCGACCAGTATGGCGGGCAGGCTTCCGGTCCGCTGCTGATTCCGAAACTCTTCAAACGCGACGGCAAGGTGCGCGGCTTCTTTCTGGCCAGCTTCGAAGACTACTACGAACTGTGGCCCCAGTTCCTGCGCAATTCTTTCCCCGAGCCGGAAATGCGCAACGGCGACTTCAGCAGGCTGACGGCTGCCAATGGCCAGCCTGTTACCATCTACAACCCGTTCGGCGCCCGCACGGTGAACGGCGACCCCGTACGCGATCCGTTCCCCGGCAATGTGATTCCCGCCAGCATGATTCATCCCGTGGCACGCGCCGTGACAGGCTTCATGCCCGCGCCCAACGCGCGCACTTCCGGCGTCCGCTATGCCAATCAGAATCTGCTCAATCCGGAATACCCCGCCGTCGATAACTTCTACAACCTGATTCTCAAGTTCGATTTCAACATCGGCGACAAGCACCGGGCTTACATGCGCCACGCCTCCAATGACCGCACCGAGGACCGCTGTGTCAACGGTGTTTGTGCTGGCCCCGGCACAGACGGGCAGCAGCCCTTCCAGCGCATCAACGACGCCTACGTCATCGACTGGCTGTGGACCGCCCAGCCGACCACCGTGGTAAACGTGCGTGCCTCCACAAATCGCTTCATCGAAAAGGGATTCGGACGAGCCAACGAAGCATTCGATCTCACCAAACTTGGACTTCCGCAAAGTCTGATTAGCACGCTTCCCAGTCCCGCTTACTTCGGGCGTTGGAATCTCAATGGCTACAGCCCTCTCGGGCGTGGCCAGAGCATCAACATCACCAACAACTACAACCTCATGGGCAGTGTGACGAAGATTGCCGGCGCGCACACCCTGAAGTTTGGAGCCGACCTGCGCCGCATTCACTTCATCCAGCAGAACAGCGGCGACATCCTGTCCTTCACCGGCGAAACCCGATGGACGCAGCGGTTGTGGAACCAGGGCGAACCCACCGCCGGAGATGGCTACGCATCCTTCCTCCTCGGCGGCGTCGGCGGTTCTTCAAACTACCCGCTCTATCCCTTCTTCCAACAGTGGTACTTCGCTCCGTTCTTCCAGGATGACTGGAAGGTCAGCCGCAAACTGTCCCTGAACCTCGGCTTCCGCTGGGACTACAATGCCGCCCCGCGTGAAAAGTACGACCGGATCAACCGCGGCTTCGATGCCGGCGTCTCCAGCCCCTTGGCGGGAATGATTTCCGCCGCGAACCTCGCACTCTATCCGCAACTCCGTAACCTCCGCGGCGGACTGCAGTTTGCCGGCGTGAATGGCAATCCCCGGACGGTCGGCGTACTGGATAAGAACAACTTCCAGCCCCGTATCGGCGCCGCCTATTCCCTCACCGACAAAACGGTTCTGCGTGGCGGTTATGGCCTGTACTTCCTCAACCCGAACAACAACTTCCTCGAAACCATCGGATTCTCCACGAACACACCGCTGGTAAACACGCTGGATGACGGCCGCACGCTCGCCAGCAACAATCTGCTGGGGAATCCCTATCCGGGCGGAATCAATCGGCCGGTCGGCTCCTCCCTGGGCCCGAACACCTTCGTCGGCCAGAATTACAACTGGTACAACCCCAACATGCGCACGCCCTATGTGCACCAGTTCTCCTTCGAGATCCAACGTTCGGTATCGCGCAACAGCACCTTCTCGGCGGCCTACGTCGGAAGCCGTTCGCGCGGTTTGAACGACGAACGGAACTTCAATGTCCCCAGCCCCGAGTTCCGCCGAACCTGCAATCTCATGGAAGGCGGCAATGTGGCCACCTGTAATCAACTGCTCCCCAATCCGTTCCGCGGGTTGGAGCCGTTCCGCGGCACCTCGTTCTTCACCGCTGCCTCGTTGTCGCGCTTCCAACTCAACCGGCCTTTCCCGCAATTCAACGGCAATCTCCAGGAGCGCGGCCGCAACACGTCGAACATCTGGTACAACTCGCTGCAACTGAACTATAACGCCCGCGTTGGCAACAGCCTCACCCTGCTCGGCAACTACACGCTCAGTAAGATGGTGGAACGCTGGGGCCAGTTGGACGCCGTGCGCGAAATCCCCCAACAGGGCCTCTACTTCAACGACCGTCCCCACTACGTGAAGTTCTCCACGGTGTGGGAACTGCCGTTCGGCAAGGGCAAGAAATTCGGCGGCGGAGCCTCCGGCGCGGTGGATAAGCTGATCAGCGGCTGGCAATTCAGCACCTACTCGCAATTCAGCTCCGGCGAACCCAACAACCTCCCCGGCAACGCCATCCAGTTGAAGGATCCGCGCACCGTCGGCGGCAATTGGGATGGCAGCGTGGACTGGAAGAGCCATCAGGTTGTCGGATGGAACCCCTGCGTCCTGCGCCAGTTCAACGACGGCGCCATCCGGCCGCAACCCTTCAGCATCGCCCGCGGGTGTGGCGAAGATCCCGCGAACTATGCCTGGTTGATGACCGCGGACTTCGCTCCCGACAGCTACAACCCGTTCCGCAGCGGACAGATCCGCAAGCAGCGCCTGTTCAACATGGACATGGCCTTGTCGAAAATGACCACGATCACTGAGCGGGTCCGCTTCCAGTTCCGTATGGAAGCCTTCAACGCTACCAACTACTACTTCTTCGGACGCAACGACGGTTTCAACACGAATCCCAACGATCCGAACTTCGGCACCATGTTCCCCAATCAGGCGAGCACGCAGAACGGCTATCCTCGCCAGATCCAGCTTGGCTTCAAGGTGTTCTTCTAAACACCGCGCAAGCTTCCGTCAACAAACAGGCCATCCCGCCCCCGAGGCTGGATGGCCTGTACCGTTTACTGGCCTTCCTTCACCCGGTAGACGCGGTCCACGCCGGTCACAGCAACGGCCTGTTTCACGCCGCCGGGCCAAATTACCTCGATCGAATCCACTCGTTCCATCGTGCCCAACCCCATCTGCACGCGATACGGATTGGTCGCCCCGAAACCCTCGCCGCCTTTCACTTCGCGATGAATCGTTCTGGCGCCGGCCTTCACCACCACCGCCGCACCGATGGCGAACCGGTTCGACCGTACTCCCTCCAGATCGAATGCAAGCCAGT
>CALFYN010000591.1 GCA_937952345.1 uncultured Acidobacteriota bacterium | reverse complement strand
TCGAAGGGGCCGGGAGGATAGTCGGAAGTTTGGGTGACGCGGATGCCGGCATCGAGCAGGCTGCGCACGGCGAACATGTGGTTGAGGCGCTCGGGGCCGTATTCCTTCATCTTTTCGCCGTGATAGTAGACGTAGGTGGAAAACGGGTTGGGGATTGCGCCGAGGGCTTTGATGCGTGCGATCAGGGAAGGGTTGAGCACGGTGCAGTGTTCGAGGCGGAAGCGCGGATCTTTGCGCGGCATCTCGCGCTGCAGACGTTCGTAGACGCGGAGCGTGATGTCGATGGCGACGTCGCCGTTGGCGTGGGTGCCGATCTGCCAGCCGGCTTCGTGCGCGGTGCGGGACTGTTCGTAGAGTTCGGGCTCGGGCGTGACGAGGATGCCGTAGTCGTTGGGGCGGCCGATGTAGGGCTGAGAAAGGCGAGCGGTGCGCTCGGAGATGGAGCCGTCGCACATCAGCTTCACGGCGCCGACGCGGACCCATTCGTTGCCGAGTCCAGTACGGATGCCGGCGTCGATCATGCGCTTCAAGTTGGCGATGCCGATAAGGCAATAGATGCGCATGGCGAGGTCGCCGGATTCGCGGGCATCCTGGTAGGCGCGCAGATCGTCAGGGGTGCCGCCGGTGTCGTGGACGCTGGTGACTCCGGCGCGGGTCATCATGCGGGTGATGATCTTGACGCCTTCGCGGCGGTCGGCGCGGGAGTAGCGGATGGGGATTTTGGCGCGGAAGGGGCGGAGGGCGGTTTCGTAGAGTGCTCCGTTGAGGCGGTTGGCGGCATCGCGGCCGTATTTGCCTCCGGCGGGGTCGATGGCGTTTTCGGGGATGCCGGCGGTGGAGTAAGCGGCGCTGTTGACGTAAGCCGTGTGGCCACCGCGATGCACGATGAGGACGGGATGATCGGGTGCCGCTTTGTCGAGATCGGCGCGGGAGAGCGGCTTGCCTTCTTCGGTTTTCGTGTCGTCGTATTTGAACCCGAGGATCCAGTTGCCTTTGGGGGTCTTGGCGGCGCGCTCACGGATGGCCTGCTGGATGGCCTGGATGGAGCGCAGATCGCAATCGACTTCGCGGAGATGGCGGAGTCCGGAACTGGCGGGGTGTGAATGAGCGTCGATGAAACCGGGGACGACGGTGCGTCCGGCGAGATCGATTTTGCGTGTGGCGGCATCGGCCATGTTGAGGATGTCGCTGTTTGATCCGACGGCGAGGAAACGTCCGTTGGCGATGGCGACGGCTTCGGCGCGCGGTTGTGTGGCATCGACGGTGACGATGTTGCCGCGATGGAGGATGAGTTCGGGCGTGAGGCGCGGGGCTGCGGCCGCGGGAAGCGTGCACAGCAGTTGGCGTCGCGTCATGACGGGAGTTTCTGCGACTGGCCGGTTTCGGCGGCGCGATAGGCTGCGAATACGGTGCGCAGGGCGTGGAGGCTATCGTCGGGAGTGAGGGCGGGCGGTTCGGCTCCGGTGGCGGCGCGCACGACGTGGCCGACGAAGGCGGTGTAGCCGGTGGGTCCGGCGGGTGGCGTGAATTGGCGCGTTTTGCGATCGGCGTTGCTGTACCATTCGAGGGGGTTGGCGGTGCCGTGGTTGATTTCGATCCAGCCGCCGGAGCCCCAGATTTTGATGAGCAGGTGCTTGCCGCGATCGAGGTAGTAGCCGGAGGTGAGATTGCCGAGAGAGCCGTTGGCGAAGCGGAAGGTGACGCTGGCAGAGTCTTCGACATCGAGGGGCTGGCCGCCGATGTTGGTGGTGAATCCGGCGACTTCGCGGATGCGGTATCCGGAGAGATACACGGCGAGATCGAGCCAGTGGATGCCGAGCCAGATGAGGTGGCCGCCGCCGCCGCGCGCTTTTTGGGCGAACCAGCTCTTTTGGTAATCGGGGCGGGTGAGGCGTGTCTGATCGGCGATGGTGTGCAGTTCCATGCCGTAGATTTTTCCGATGGCATCGGAACGGATGAGGCGGCGCGCTTCGAGGATGACGGCATCGACGCGGTTGGCGAGGGCGAGCATCAGGTTGCGTTGTTTGGCGTTGGCTTTGGCGGCGAGGGGTTCGAAATCTTCGGCACGGATGCAGGCGGGCTTTTCGGCCATGACGTGGAGGCCGGCATCGAGGGCGGCGTTGATGGCGGGCGGGGAGAGTTTGGCCTCCATGGTGATGAGCGCGGCGACGGGCTTGCGCTCGCGGGTGAGATCCGGGATGGAGCGATAGGAGCCTTTGAGCTTTTCGCCGAGCCCTTTGCGCACGGCGGCTTCGGTGGCTCCGGACGGGTCGCAGAGCGATACGGCGCCGACTTCAGCGGTTTTGGCGAGGCCTTCGATGTAGGCGCTGAGATGGGCACCTTCGGCGTGCGTGACGAGGGCCACTTCGACAGGTTTCGCGGCAGCCATCAGCGGGGATAGTGCAGTGAGTTGGGTGAAGGTTCTGCGGTGCATGCTCAGGCTCCTTTGGGGGTGGACCAGTGGGGGCGGTATTCGCGCTTGACGAAGGCGTTGGCCTGGGTGTCGCCTTGCACGGTTTCGGTTTTGGGATCGAAGCGGATGGTGCGTCCGGTGCGGGCCACGATATTGCCGAGGTGCGCGAGCGATGTGGCCCAGTGGCCTTCTTCGATTTCGACGCGGGGTTTTTTGCGGCTACGCATGGAGTCGAGGAAATTGCGGGCATGGGGCGTGTCGATGGAGGATTTGTCGTGCTGTTCGGAGTGGATCTCCTTGCCTTTTGCATCGAAGACGCGATAGCCCCATTCCCGGCTGCGGAAATGGCCGAATTGGGCGACGGCCTGATCGCCGTAGACGGCGACTCCGTTGTCGCAATCTTCGAGGCCGTAGGGATTCCATAGGCGCTGTTCGTAGAAGATCAGCTTGGACCCGAATTCATAGGTGATGTTCATGGTGTCGGGTGTCTGCTGGTCATCATCGAAGTACATCTTGCGGCCCATGCCGGAGACGGCGGTGGGGAGTTCGACACCGAGGGCGCGGCGGGCGATGTCGAGTTCGTGCACGCCGTCATTGCCGATGTCGCCGGTGCCGTAATGCCAGTGCCAGTTGACAGTGCTGTGGAAGCGATTGCGATTGAAGGGGAGCTTGGGGAGGGGGCCGGTCCAGGTTTCGTAGTCGATGCCGGGGGGCACGGGCTCATCCTGTTTGTGGCCGATGTTGCGGCGTAGTTGGACGTTCCAGACTTTGGCCATGAGGACGCGGCCGAGTTTGCCGGATTGCACGTAGTCGTGGAAGGCTTGTGTGGCGGGCAGGCTAGGGAGTTGCGAGCCGACTTGCACGATGCGCTTGTTGCGGCGTGCGGCTTCGACCATGAGGCGGCCTTCGCGGATGTTGTGGGAGATGGGCTTTTCGACGTATACGTCTTTGCCGGCGTCGCAGGCGAGGATGGTTCCGGGAGCGTGCCAGTGCAGCGGTGTGCCCATGACGATGGCGTCGACGGATTTGTCTTCGAGGCAGCGGCGGATGTCTTTGACGAGCGGTGGGCGCTTGCGGCCGGAGTCTTCGATGATTTTGTAGGCGCCGTCGACGACGTTTTCATCGATGTCGCAGACGTAGGCGACGTTGACATCGGGTTGGGCGCAGAAGGCGGCGGTGAGGCTGCGTCCTCTGCCGCGCACGCCCATCAGGGCGATGGTGATCTTTTCGGATGCCGCAGTGGCACGGCGCGCGGCCGTGGCTGCCATGGTAAGGGGAAGGAAATAGCGCCGGTTCATTATTGTGCTGTAGCTCCCGCAGGAGGTAGTTTACAGCAACCTAGTAGAGCTTTTCGCGGTAGGCCTGGGCTACGGAGGATTGGATCTCTTCGGCGGTGTCTTCAATTTCGATTTGATCTTTCAACATCTGGCCGTAGGAGGGGAGGGAAGAGCGGTCCACTTTGTAGTCGTTCTGCCAGAGCTTGGAGCGGATGAGCGCCTTGCCGCAATGAAGGAATGCTTCGCGAACGTGGATGAGCAGCGCCGAGCGTGGATGCCGGCCGTTGGTTTGCCATCGCGTGAGGATGGCTGCTTCGGTGGCGATGCGCGCTTCGCCGTTGATGCGGAGCGATTCTTCTACTCCGGGGATGAGGAAGAGCAGGCCGACGTTTGGATTCTCGACGATGTTGCTGAGCGAATCGAGGCGGTTGTTGCCGGGCCAATCGGGGAGTGCGAGAGTGACATCGTCGAGGATATGGACGAAGCCGGGTGCATCGCCGCGAGGGGTGACGTCGGCGCCATCCGCGCCGGATGTGCCGAGGCAGACGAACGGGGACAGTTCGATGAAGCGGCGGCAATGCTTGTCGAGTTTGCGCAGGGTTTTGATGCGGGCGCGCTCCATGGGCGGGCCGTAGTGTTGGCGCAGTTCCTGTTCGTTGGGCATGGGGATCAGGCCTTGCGAATGCAGTAGACGGCGATTTCAGCCGTCAGGTTGGGCATGGCTGAAACGCGGTGGTTGCCAGCGAGGAAGTAACGCCGCTCGACGATCCACTTCTGGTCGCGGCAGAGGATTTCGAAATCATCGATGGTGAGGAAGTGGATGTTGGGGGATTCGTACCACTCGTAGGGGAAGAGTCCGGTGCGCGGAGCACGGCCGCTGACGAGGTGGGACCAGCGGACTCGCCAATGGCCGAAGTTGGGGAAAGCGACGATGATGCGGGTGCCGACGCGCAACATTTCGGTGAGCACCTTGAGGGGCTTGAGGGTCTGTTGCAGGGTTTGCGAAAGGATGACGTAATCGAAGGCTTTGTCGGGATAGTCGGCCAGACCCTGGTCAATGTCGCCCTGGTAGGCGGAGACGCCGCGGGCGATGGCCTGCTGCACTCGTTCGCGGGAAATTTCAACGCCGCTGGCGCGGACGTTTTTGTTGTCGGCGAGCCATTCGAGAAGCTGGCCGTCGCCGCAGCCGAGATCGAGCACTTTGGAGCGCGGCTCAATGATTTCGCCGATGATGGCGTAGTCGCCGCGGCCGAGGACTTCGCGGACGAGGCGGCGGCCTGTGGTGGTGACCGCGGGTTGTGCCGGGGTTCCCATGGTTAGGCTGCTTCCTTATAAACGCGCCGGAGGAAGCCGCGAATCAATTCTGTCTGTTCGCCGACTTCGACGAGGAAGGCGTCGTGGCCGTAGTTGGAGGAAAGCTCGCAGTAGGCGACATCGCCGCCGCGGCTGCGCAGCGCGCTGACGATTTCGAGGGATTGATAGCTGGGATAGAGCCAGTCCGAGGTGAAGCTGATGACGAGGAAACGCGCCTTCGCCTGTTCGAGAGCTTCAGCCAGGGAGTGGAAGCCCTGGGCGAGATCGAAGATGTCCATCGCTTTGGTGATGTAGAGGTAGGAGTTGGCGTCGAATCGGTCGACGAACTGGCTGCCGCGGTAGCGGAGGTAGCTTTCCACTTCGAATTCGTCATCGAAGGCGAAGGCGGCGTTTTCGCGGTTGCGGAAGCGGCGGCCGAATTTTTCCTTCATGGACTCGTCGGACATGTAGGTGATGTGGCCCACCATGCGGGCGACGGAGAGTCCGCGGGCCGGGGGCTTCAGTCCGTAGTAATTGCCGCCGTTCCAATCGGGGTCAGCCATGATGGCCTGGCGGCCGACTTCATTGAAGGCGATCTGCTGCGCGGTGTGGCGGGCGGTGGTGGCGATGGGGAACGCGGCTGCGACGGCATCGGGGTAACGCACGGCCCATTCGAGGACTTGCATGCCGCCCATGGATCCGCCGGCGACAGCGAGCAGGCGCTGGATTCCGAGGTGATCGATGAGGCGCTTCTGGAGGCGGACCATGTCGCTGATGGTGATCATCGGGAAGCGCATGGCGTAGGGCTGGCCGGTGGCGGGATCGATGGAGGAAGGGCCGGTGGTGCCTCGGCATCCGCCGAGTACGTTGGTACAGATGACGAAGTAGTGGTTGGTGTCGAAGGCCTTGCCGGGGCCGATCATGTTGTCCCACCAGCCTGGCTTTCCGCTTTCTTCGTGAATGCCGGCGGCGTGGGCGTCGCCGGTGAAGGCGTGCACTACGAGGATGGCGTTGGATTTCTGCGGATTGAGCTGGCCGTAGGTTTCGTAGGCGACATCGACGGGGGTGAGCACAATGCCCGAATCGAGTGTGATGCTGTCGAACTGTACGCAGTGGGTTTCTACGATCATCCTGGGAGGCGATGGGCAGCTATTGTCTCGCTCAATCCCGATAATATCAGAAGCTTTGCCGGCGCCGCCCCACGTTTGCGGTTGCGGCCGGATCAGAAGCCCAAAGCGCTGTTCAGATCCGGGGCATCGAGCACGCGGTCCAACAGGGCTTCCAATTGGTCGTTGGGTGTTGCCTGGACCTTTTCGCGAGCCCATGCGGGCAAGGGGCCGAAGCGATGCTCCAGGATGTGAATTGTGTAGCGGCGCGCCTCCTCTGCTTTTCCTTCTGCTTTCCCCTCTGCCTTTCCCTCTGCTTTTCCCTCTGCTTTTCCCTCTGCCTTTCCCGCGGCCTTCCCCTCGGAATACAAATCCCGCAGAAACGGATTCTCCAGCGGATGTTCAAACAACGGCATCTGTTTCACCTCCTGGCGCAGGACGTCGTGTATCTTTCTTAACCCCGATAATATCAGAAGCTTCGCGAGCGCTTCCTCGCGCTCCGGTTGGGGCATGGCAGCGATCTCCCGCAGCGTGTCAAGCGCGGTCCGCAGTGGGCTCTCCACACTGCTGAGCATGGCCAGAATCCGGTCCTCGATGGCCGGACTTGCGAGCAGGACTCGGGCATCGAACTGGCGAATATCCATGATCCCAAAGCGGAATGCCAGATCCCGTTCTTCCACCGCTCCTGACATGGCCAGCGGTTCCATGCCCACATACAGCACCATCTGCCAAGGGATACGTCCGTATTTCTTTTCGATCAGGAGGCGGTAATCCAGCATGCGCTTGCCCATGCGGGGGGAGTTGGAGCTCTGCAGTTCCAGGTGGAACAACTCGCCATTGTCCAACTCGGCCAGCAAATCCGCGCGCCTTACCGTGGTTTCCTGCAACTCGACATTGAGCCAGCCGCGAACCGGCGCTCCGGCGAGGCGCTCCACGATGCGGGAATTGGCGAAGGTGAGGATCTGCTTGAGCGCTGGATCGTAATCCATTTACAACTTAGTCACGCGAAGCGTGGGATTCTCTCACTTCCGATATCATAGACGGGATGCTGGGCACAGATCTGGGGCATTACCGCATCACCGCGAAGCTCGGGGAAGGCGGCATGGGAGTGGTATATCGAGCCGCGGATACGAAGCTGCACCGCGACGTGGCGCTGAAATTTCTCCCTGAAGACGTGGCCAATGATCCTGGGCGGCGGCATCGCTTCGAGCGCGAGGCGCAGTTGCTGGCGGCGTTGAATCATCCGAATATCGCGGCAGTGTACGGGTTCGAGGAACGGGCGATTGTGATGGAGTTGGTGGAAGGGCCGACGCTTGCCGGCCGTATCTCTAACGGGGGTGCGATTCCGGTGGACGAAGCGCTCGCCATCGCGCGGCAGATTGCCGATGCGTTGGAAGCGGCACATGAGAAGGGGATCGTTCATCGCGACCTGAAGCCGGCCAATGTGAAGCTCACGGCCGAAGGTCAGGTGAAGGTGCTCGACTTCGGGTTGGCCAAGGCAATGGATGCGAATGACAGGCAGGACAGCGATCCCGCAAATTCGCCTACGCTTGTGGCTGGGAGATCCGCGCCAGGAATGATCCTCGGCACGGCGGCGTACATGAGTCCGGAACAAGCGCGGGGAGCGGCAGTGGACAAGCGCACGGACATCTGGGCGTTCGGGGTTGTGTTGTGGGAGATGCTGACGGGGAAGAGGCTGTTCGAAGGGGAGACGATATCCGACACTCTGGTGGCGGTGTTGAAGGCGGAGCCGGATTTCGGAATAATCCCGGAGCAGGTACGCCCGCTGCTGCGGAAGTGTTTGCAGCGGGACAAGAAGAAGCGGCTACGGGATATCGGGGACGCGTTCCTGTTCGAGGAGGCGGTGCCGGCCCCAGTCGTGAGGATGACACGATGGGTGACCCCTGTGGTGCTGGCCGCGGGACTAATCGGCGGATGGCTGCTCCGCAATCCGCCACCTCCAACAGAGCCGCCGCTACGCTCTTGGTCCTTCACTCCGAAAAATCTGTCCTCAAGCGTCTATACCCGCCCGGCGGTGATCTCTCCCGACGGGCGGCGTATTGCCTACGTCGCCGAGAATCAACTCTGGGTTCTCGAATTGGCCACCGATCAAGCCCGTGTAGTCGAGGGGACAGAGGGCGCCGAAGGTCCCTTCTGGTCGCCGGATAGTACGCAAGTGGGTTTCGCTGCGGAGGGAGGGCTAAAGAAGGTGGCTGTCGCCGGAGGTAGACCCTTCAGCCTGGCGGCACTCGAAGGCCTCTATCTTGGTGGAGCATGGAGTCCTGATGGGGGGACAATTCTTGCCAGCGTGACACAGCATGGATTGAGGGAGGTACCCGCAGGCGGTGGTGCATGGAAACAGGTAGTAGCACTAACGGGTGGGACCTACTTCTCACCGCAGTATCTGTCTGGACCCGCGGGCAAGAGGCTGATCCTGGCGGGAAAGGGTAACTTTGCGACCCAAACCCTGGAACTGCTCGATCTGAGCACCGGAAGGGGCCAGACTCTGCGCGACCCGGGCGCCATCCCCAGTTGGTCGCCAACAGGCCACGTTCTCCACCAGACGAATGTACTCACCCCCGGCGTCTGGGCGCTACGCCACTCGCCAGGCACAGGGGACGCCGTGACGGAACAGTTGCCCGTGCTGAACAAGGGCTCGGGGTTCAGCGTGTCGGACGACGACACAATGGTGTGGGTTGATTTCCCGCCAGGAGAAGTTCAGCGCCTGGTATGGCGCGACCGTGCGGGGAAAAAGCTGGCCGATGTGAGCCCCGTTTCCAGTGAAACCCTCGGCGTGACAATTTCAGCGGATGGGACGCACGCTGCATACAGCGCAACGAACAGGGGGAATAGGGATATCTGGATTGTGGATCTGGCGCGCGGATTGCGGACACGGTTCACTTTCGCCGCAGATGTCGATCACGCTCCGATATGGTCGCCTTCAGGCAAGGAGATTGCTTTCAGAAACGGGAACCTCGATGTTGCCATTAACGCCACCGGTGGGACGGGAGAGCCTCATCTGGCGGTGGCCGGCCCATTGCTGGAGGTGCCCGAGGCATGGTCTCCGGATGGGACGACCTTGCTGTTCTACAGAGAGGATCCACAGAGCAAAGGCGATATCTGGGCCGTTCGACGAAAGTCAGATGGGACGTTCGGGCAACCCGCAGTGTGGCTCCAGTCCGAGTTTGACGAGCGGTATGCCGGATTCTCACCGGATGGACGCTACGTAGGATACATATCGGATGAGTCCGGGCAGTATGAAGTGTACGTGCGGCCCTTGGCAGGCGAAGGCGGCAAGCACCAGATCTCGACCACAGGGGGCAGCAATCCGCGCTGGAGCCGCGACGGCCGGGAGATTTTCTACACGCAAGGCGATTCGCTGATGGCTGCAACGGTGACGATCACCGGCGATGGCGTGCGGTCCGGCACACCGGTGGAGTTGTTTCGCAGCCGCGCCGTGGGTGTCATGATTCGCCCGTTCGATGTACACCCCGATGGCAAGCGTTTTCTCATCGCTGAACCTGCAGAGGCAGAGAGGAAGGACGCCTCAATTCACGTGATACAAAACTGGCCGGCGCTGCTGCGCGGGAAAAGTCGACCCTGAGGATGAGTCGAACCTCACCGCAACCTGGTGGGTTTTCCGCCGGCCTCTTTGCTGCGCTGGGCGGCATCCATGAACGCAAAAATTTCGAGGGTTTCTTCGTTTGGCACGGGCGGGATCTTGGTTTCGAAGAATTTCACCACTTCCTTGAGCATGGGGGCGTAGTTGACCTTGGGGCGCGGCGGGCCGGAGACCACTTCCTTTTCGCGGAAGGCAATGGCGCCATATCCGCCATAGGGGCGCAATGTGCGCACGGTGCCGATACGGCCACCCTTCCACTTGCAGGTCACTTCGTCCATCATCGGGGTGCTGACACGGGTCACTTCCTCACAGCCGGTGCCCATGATGGTGAACAGCATCTCGACCGGATGCACGCCGTACCAGGAGAGATCGAGGTAGTGGTGCTCTTCGGTTGGGCCGGGGCCCCAAGTGATGGCTCCGGTGTTCTTGTCGCTACGCAGATCCATGGCGGCATCGGAATAGCGCAGGCTGGAGGTGCTGAACCATGCGACGTTGTTCTGCCTGGCGATACGCGCGATCTCGCGGGCGTCTTCGAGTGTAGAGGCGAGCGGCTTGTCGATGAAGACGGGCTTGCCGCACTTGGCCAGATCGCGGAATTGCGGTAAGTGCTTGCGCCCGTCGACGCTTTCGAGCAATACGGCATCGACCTTCGTGCACAGGGTGGCGATATCGGGGACGATTTCGAGCTTCCACTTGGTGCGCAATTCTTCGGCGTACTTGTCGACGCGCGTGTAGCTGGATTCCACGTCGCTGCTGCCGCCTTTGTAGGCCGCCACGATACGCGCGCCGGGGGCGTGATCGGGGCTCGAAGGATCGTTGAGGATCTTGGTGAAGGCGATCACGTGGGAGGTGTCGGTTCCGACGATCCCCACTTTGATCTCGGCCTGCAGCGCGAACGCCGCAAAAACGGTGAGCAGGACTTTGGAAATCACGTCTGCCATTGTATCCCTTCTCGCCACCCACGCTTGACCCCGGTGCGTGGGTTTGGTATTCAGGACCAATCCAAGAAGGAGGGACTGTGCAAGTATACGATGCGATCCACTCCATCCTCCGTTCGAAGAGCCAGGAACTGTACTGGCTTTCCCCGGAGGCGTCCGTCTACGATGCCATTGCGCTAATGGCGCGGAAAAGTGCCGGAGCATTGCCCGTGCTCTCCGATGGGAGGCTGGTGGGGATTATCTCCGAACGCGACTATGCGCGGAAGGTAATCCTGCAAGGCAAGTCCTCGAAGGAGACACGGATTGCCGAGGTCATGACCGCGCCGGTGATTACCGTGCCTCCGGGTGAAACGGTAAATGAATGTTTGCGGATCATGACATCGATGCGCATCCGCCATCTGCCGGTTGTGGAGCATGGCAAGGTGATCGGGATCGTGTCGATTGGCGATTTGGTGAAATGGATCATCACGGCGCAGGAACATACGATTCACCAGTTGGAGGGGTTTATCGCGGGGGCGTATCCGCGGTAGCGCGAGTGACTCAAGTAATTCATTCCGAGCAGGATCGGTGGTGCGTGAAACGGTCGCTGGAGTTCTGCCACTATATATTTGAAGTCCCCAACCAGGATGACCATGAATCACGCCGATGCAGAAGCGCTCGGAGCAGTCGAGAAGTATTACCTCGGTGAGCTCGGCGTCGCGGAACGCGACGAGTTCGAGGCGCATTACTTTGAGTGCGCGGAATGCGCCAGTCAATTACAGGCTTTGGAGGCGGTGCGCGGAACCCTGCGAGAACCGCTGGTGGCCGAAGCGGCGCCGCAGCGGCCCTGGGTGGAAAAGCCCGGTGTGGCGCGGTGGGCCTTTGCCGCGTCCTTGTTGTTGGCCGCGGTTGTCAGCTATCAGAATCTCTACACTTTGCCGCAACTTCGCCAAAGTGTGCAGCGGCCGCGATTGATTACAACTATTCAGCCGGATGTGCGGTATCGCGGGACGCCCGCGGCGGCGATGGAGTTCCGTGTGCCGTTGCAGTTCCCGCCGGGTTACGCATCTTATCGCATCGAATTGCAGTCCGCTTCCGGCAGCAAGCTCAGCGATCTGCATGTGACAGCCGCCGAGGCCGCTTCGAGCGAAGGGATCGGCTTCGGCCGCAGCGCGGAACGGTCCGGCGATTTGCAGGTGGTTTTATACGGCCACAACGCTTCGTTCGAACCCCAAGAAATCAATCGGCATAAGATATACGTCCCATGATCAAAGGAGATCTCCCCGTGTCCACCTACTTCTACCATGCACAGGCCTGCGCGATCGGCGGTTCCATCGTGCGCCCGGTGATGCAGAATATCAACGCCCCGGCGGTGAGCGTACTCACCCCGACCGGCGGCTATCAGACTTCGGTGATGGAAAACTACCAGTTGGAGAGTATCATCTCCATTCGCAAAGCCGTCACCCAGGTTTCCGGAAGCAAGGGCGCCAACGCGTACAACTCGTTTGCTTCCGTGGAGATTGAAGGTCTGAATATCGAGAATGAGGTGACCGCGGACCGGATCGTTGGGAAGTTGTCAAACACGGTGCCGGTAGGTGGAGATGAGCCGGCTTTTTCGGTGGGCGGATGCCTGTTCGTGAACCTGCGCATCGGCGGAGTGCTGGTGGCGCCGGAGCTGGCCATTGATTTGTATTCGCACCTGAACACGCACAGTGCGATGGAGGCAGCCTGGAAGGGTGGTGGGGATCACAAGGCGTTGCGTTCCGCCGTCCGGCAATGGTATTTGCCGCAAGCGGAGATTGACAAAGAAGAGGCGAACCCGGATGCTTATCCCATCAAGAAGGCTGAGACAACGCGCAACGGGCGCATCCGCAGCAGTCTGCTGAAAGGGATTGTGGGCGACATTGCCCATTTGGGCCGCGATGGGATGATGCTGCAGGTGCCGAATTTCGGGAAGATTTATCTCTGCGAGATGTTTATCGGAAAATATTCCCGGTCGCTGACCATGTTGCGCATGCAGTTGGGCTCGCCGGTGGAAGGCGATGAAAGCATCGGCTTCCTGGATCTGAACGGGCTCGAACACCCCTAGAGATGAGTTTGGCCGGCGGCGGGCGTATACTCGATACTCAAAGCCCGCGCCATGCCATCTTATTCAAGCCTCAAGTTCCCGATTATTGTATTCCTGGTGGCCTTTTCGGGGTGCCACTCCAGCCGTACCGGTTCGTGTCCCGTGGAAGAACGCGCTTTGCGTCTTCACGAATCCGGGGAACTGCAGCAGGCACGCACGTTATTGGTGGAATCCTGGCAGAGCGCCGAGGGGGCGTGCCGCTGGCGATTGAAAATGCTGCTCGCCGATGTGCTGGTTCTGCTGCGGCAGTCCGAGGCGCTGCAGTTGCTGGCGGAACCTCTGCCGCCGGATGCTGATGCCACGGCACGATACCGCTATCATCTTGCCCGGGGATACGCCAATGGGA
>CALFYN010000590.1 GCA_937952345.1 uncultured Acidobacteriota bacterium | reverse complement strand
GGGGCGCTGGCGCAAGCGGTGGATCGCCGTACGATTCTAGTCAGCTCGGCTGCGTTCGGAATGGACTGTTCCACCTTGCGCCTCCTGCTGCTGCACGAGTTGGCCCACCTGCACCAATTGGCGAGGCCCGGAAACGATCCGGTCCCCTCCCTCGAGTACGAAGCCTGGGAGGCGGCGCATGCATGGGCGGCCGGCAGCCCCTATCGCATTCGAGGTCGCGCCTGCCACCCTCTGAATGCGCTGGCGATCATTCAAGGAGGAGATCGGGGCCATCCGTCGGCGCCGCCCTGGTATCGAACCAGTCCTGCTGAGCCGATCGGCAACAAATCCAAAATAACGGTCACGAATGTGGTTGTTCAAAAAGCCATGACGCTCGAGTCGATCATGGATACGATCATCGAACGAAATAAAAAGCAGGTGGTAATCGTCTGCCATGGATCGAAGGAAGGACTGGCTATTCCCTTCGTACTGGGTTCGTCGGTGGGGGCGGAGTCGTCAAACATTTCCCGGCTATCCGCCGATAGGGTCATGAAAAACCGGGATGGAAATAACACGCCGATTACTCCGGACAGCGGCATGTCCCATCAGATCTCCGAGAAGCAGATCAAGAGCCTTCGCGTGAAAATGAACCAGGTACGAAGCATCGGTCTGGATCACGTGGCATTTCGGAATTGCGACATGGGTAGATCGATAGACACCTTGGATGCGTTCCGGCTCCTTTTTGGCGCCAAGAGCCTCAGTGCTCCAAGACTGAAAGACAGCTACGGTACTTTCACTCCGGTGATTAATAAGGAAATCAAACCCTGGGTCGAAGCTCGGCGAAACGCCGGATTTCGCGTGTGGATCGATCGCGGAGTAGCGTTCGGCATGAAGCTCGCAAAAACGATCGCTCAGGCCGAGTATGAAATCATTTGCAGAGCGCCGGACACGGAAACATTTCGAGCGTGGGTGAGGGCTCATGTTTCGGATTCCTTGCCGGACACCCTCTCCGTGGTCTTTCACGGAATGGAGGACCGGCACGTCTCGGACCCAAACGCGCCGGTCATCCATTTCGTCCGCGATAGCGAATTCGTCGCCAACATCGCGTACTACACGCTTTGAAGACAGGCGTCTGCATCATCTCACCTGGATCGAATACAGCCCCGTACGGGCCGCCCGGTTCCTTCCGCTCCGTCAAATCCGCGAACGCCTTCCCATTCACTCCCGACCTTACACCCGCCACCATCGATCCAACTCCCCCCTCATCTCCTTCACCAATCCCCCCTTCGACCCAGCCAAATCCTTTTCTTCGAATGGATCCGCCACAACATCGTACAGTTCCACCGCCTCCTTCATCCACGGAGCGTTCCCCCGCCCTTCCCACAACTCCAGTTTCCGGTTCGCTAGATGCGGCACAATCAACTTGTATTGCTCCCGAACCATCCACCGGTATTTCAGGTTCGCCGCCGGCTTTTCAATATCCACCGACGTGTGGATAAAAATGCTTCCAAATATGGCCCGCCGCCTGGCCCGCGCCGCCGCGTTCGTCATGTCGATCCCCGGCATCCCACCCGTCGGCTTCACACCACACGGCGGCAGCACCGTCGTCGCGATGTCCACACTCGAAACCAGATTCTTCTCGTCACGTTCCGCCTTCACCCTCCTCGGCGACCAAACCATAATCGGCGTCCGAACCCCCGCATCGTAAGGGGACAACTTCGACCGGCTGTCGAACGGCAGACTCTTCCCCTTCTGTACCCACCCGTTATCCGCCACGTAAACGACGATCGTATCCTCCACCAACGAACGCTTCTCCAGATGCTGTATCAGTTCCCCCACCGTTTCATCCAGCCACTCGATCATGGCGTAATACTTCGCCACATCCTCCGGCAAACTGCGCCCGGCGTACTTGGCCAGCAGCCGCTGTGGCGGATTGTGCGGCGTATGCGGCAGAAATGGTGCGTACCACAGGAAAAACGGCTTGTCCTTCTGCCGGTCGATAAACTCCAGCACCGGAGCCATCGTCTGCCTCCCGATCTTCAACCCTTCATCGCCGTGCCTCCCGCCTTTCAACACATCGCCGTGGGTCATGCACTCGGTGAATCCGCCGCACTGGCATTCCCCTTCCCACCACTTCCCGGACTGGTGGCTCTCATATCCCTGCTTGCCCAGCAAGCCCGCAATGGTGTGCGATTCCTGAAACACCTGCACCATGCGCCGCCGGTTCGCCGGATCCTTCGCATTGCCCGCCGGATCGTTCCCTGTAATGCGATGCTGATGTGGATACAGGCCCGTCATGATCGATGCCAGGCTCGGCCGGCACAGGCTCGCCGGTACATATCCCCGCGTGAACGTCAGCCCTTCCTGGGCCAGCCGGTCGATGTGCGGAGTGTGCACATCCTTGCTTCCCATGAATCCGTAGTCTGTCCACCCGTGGTCGTCCGATATAATCAGCACGATGTTCGGCCGTTTCGTGGCCCCTTGCAGTAACGCGCTGCTCAGCGCTGCCAGCGCAGTCCTTCTCGATATCTGCATCATTTCACCTGGATCGAATACAGCCCCGTACGGGCCGTCATGAATAACGTCTTACCGTCCTTGCCGCCGAAGCCGCAATTCGCCGGCACTTCCGCCGGCCGAATCCTCCCCAGCGCCTTGCCCGCCGCCGAGAATACCCATATTCCCCCAGGCCCCGTCACAAACAGATTCCCCTTCTTGTCCACCTTCATCCCGTCCGGTCCGCCCGGTTCCTTCCGCTCCGTCAAATCCGCAAATACCGTTCCGTTGCTCAGCGAACCATCGCGCGCCACATCGAATTGCATCCAGATCTTCCGCGCCCCGTCCGAGTTCGCCACGTACAGCTTCTTCTCATCCGGCGACAGCGCGATTCCATTCGGCCGGCTCAGTTCCTTGTACTGTACCGACAGCTTTCCATCCTTCAACAGGAACACGCCGTTGAACGGCAGTTCCTTTTGCGGAGATTTGTCCTGCCCCTCCAGCCCATAGGGCGGATCCGTGAAATACAGCGCCCCGTCCTTGCGCACGGCAACATCATTCGGACTGTTCAACCGCTTCCCCTCAAAACGGTCTGCCAGCACCGTCACTTTCCCGTCTTTCTCGATGCGCACCACCTGCCGGTTGCCGTGCTGGCAGATCAACAACCGTCCCTGCCTGTCGAGCGCCAGCCCGTTCGATCCAAGGTTCGCCATGTTCGCCGCCTGCCCGTCGAAGCCGCTCGGCTGACGGTAAACAACAGGTTTGGCATCGCCCGGTGTCCATTTCATGATGGCGTTGGCCGGAATATCGCTGAAAAGCAGATACCCCGGTTTGGCGATCCACAGCGGGCCTTCCAGGAAACCCATCCCGCCAGCCAGTTTCTCAATCGGAGCATTGGCGTCCACAATCGCATCGAACGCCGGATCCAACCGTTCCACCTGCGCCAGTGCGCAACTCGCTATTGCGAACAGTACTGCCGTCTTCATCAGAAACAAGTTTACTTTCTTCGCGGCCCGCTCGGGAGCTTGCGCGGATCGCGCACCGGATACATAAGGGGCCACACCTTCGGTATGCCTTTCTGATATTCCGCGATCATCTGCCGCAACCGCTGCACCTGCTCCGGATGCGCACTGGCGAGGTTCTTGGCCTCCTCGGGATCAGCTTCCACATCGTACAGTTCCGGCTCCGCCAGGGCCTTGTCACGGCTTCCCACGTGCAGTTTCCATTTCCCGTCACGCACCGTGGTGACATTGTCCAGGTACACCCAGAAAAACGGCCGTTGCCGCGTGATCGTCCCCTCCCCCGAAAGCAGCGGCCAGATATCCTGTCCGTCATACTCCCGGTTTCGCGGCATGGACGCACCAGCCAGCCGTGCCAGCGTCGGAAATACATCGTAGGCAATCGCCGGCTCGTTCACCGTACGGCCCGCCGCGATCTTCCCACGCCAGGATGCCATCAGGGGCACACGCACGCCGCCTTCATACGCATCGCGAATTCTTCCTCTCAGCCCCCCGGTCTGCCCTCCCGGCGCCATCGGCCCGTTGTCACTCGAAAAGAAAATCAACGTGTTTTCACGCAATCCCAACTCGTCAATCGTCCGCAGAATCCGCCCCGTCTGTTCATCCATGTGCTCGATCGCATCGTCATAAATGGCCCGGCCTTCGTGCTTCGCCCGCTCCGGCAAGTGGATCGGTGGATGCGGAATCGTGTGGCTCAAATACAGGAAAAACGGCCCCCCACGCGCCGCGCGTAGAAACGCAATCGCCTCATCCGCATAGCGCTCCGTGATGCCTGCCACATTCTCCCCGCCCAGATCCTCCACGACTTCCCGGTCCCGGTACAAATGCGCCGGCAGCATATCCATGCTGTAAGGCATGCCGAAGTACCCATCGAATCCGTGATCCACGGCAAAGTGCGGCCGCTTGTCCCCCAGGTGCCACTTCCCGATCGCCATCGTCCGATACCCCTGCTTCTTCAGCAGCGCGGCAATGGTGATCTCATCGGCCGGCAGTCCTGTCGGGCTGTCCGGGCGCAGCACATCGACGATCCCATTGCGGAACGGTTGTCTCCCCGTCAGCAACGCCGCGCGCGACGGACTGCATACCGTATGCGCCACATAATACGCGGTGAATCGCACCCCGCTACGTGCCAGTGCATCGATCTGTGGAGTCTTCACTCGCGTGCTGCCGTAGCACCCCAGATCCTGATACGCCAGATTGTCCGCCCAGATCCACACAATATTGGGCTTCTGCTGTCTCGCCGCCTGCAACAGCGGCAGTGCCGTGAATTGCCGTCGTGTCATAGCTTCGCCAAGGGAAAAGCCCCTCGTGCCTCTTCCAGTTCCACTCCTGTTCGCAACACCCGTTCGTCTTCAAACGGCCGTCCCACCAACTGTACACCCACCGGCAAGCCCCCATCCGTCATGCCGCACGGCAGCACCAGCGCGGGAAAACCAAGCAGATTCCACATCGTCGCCGGAGCCATCGCCGCAAACATCCCAATCGACTGCCCGCCCACTGCAAACCGCCTTTGCCTGTGCTCGAACGCGGCAATCGAACAAGGCGGCATCAACAGGACGGGAAATCGCTCCATCTGCTCTAAAGCGAGCCGGCGCAGCCGCTCCCGCTCGGCGTAGGCCGCAATGATCGCACGACCTTCCACGGGTGGCGCCTCACGCAGATTTTCCGTCACGGTCCAGTGCGCCTCTCCCTCGCGCCCGGCCAGCAGTTCCCGCAACATCATCCCCCCAATCTCCGCGAAAAAGAACGCCCACTGGTTCGGCGCGCGCTCCAAGCCTTGCACCGTGAACTCCTCCACCTCGTATCCCGCATCGCGCAACAACGCCGCCGCGCGATCCACCGCGCCTGCAATCGCCGCATCCACCGGCACCTGATAAAACCGCCGCATCACGCCAATCCGAGGCTTCCGCCTCATCCCATCTCCCGCGCCCACACTCGACGAATCGCGCGCATCCACGCCCTGCATCACCGAAAACAGCAATTCCACATCCCCCACCGTCCGAGCCATCGGCCCCGGCGCACTCATCATCCCCGCCGGCCCGCTCGCCTCCGGATACTGTCCGAAACCACTGATACGCCGGTGTGTCGGCTTAAACCCTGCAATTCCGCAAAAATGCGCCGGAATCCGGATGGAGCCGCCGCCATCGCTGCCCACTCCGCCCGCCGAGCAGCAGGCAGCGATCGCCGCCGCCTCCCCTCCACTCGAGCCCCCCGCCGTCCGCCCGGCATCCCACGGATTCACCGTCCGCCCCGTCACGAAGTTGTCCGTCTCGTAACTGGAAACAAGCTCCGGCACATTCGTCTTGCCCAGAACGATCGCCCCGGCCGCGCGCAACTTCGCCACCGCCGCCGCATCAGCCTCCGCCGTATGCCCGGCGCGATCCGGACATCCGCACCGTGTCCCCCACCCAGCCACATCGAAGCTGTCTTTGATCGTCACCGGCACTCCCGCCAGCGGCCCTTCCCCCACCTCCCGCGCCGCCCGCAATGCCTCCTCCGCACGCACCTCCACAAAGGCATTCAGTTTCCCATTCACTGCATCCACACGCCGCAGATGCGCTTCCACCAGCTCCCTCGCGCTCACTTCGCCGCGGCGCACCCGCGCCGCCATCTCCCGCATGGTCCATTCCACCGCCATCCTTCGAGGCTACACCAACCCCCTACCCACTCGCCTCGCGCAAGACCCCCAGGTCTTTATTTTACAGACTGCAAAAATCGGCTACAATGAAGCGTATGCGGAACATCGGGGTTCTTTTTTCTCTATCTGCGCGTACGGAGCCGTTTGCGGGTGGCGTAAGTTCAGCCTGCTTTGGCACTCCGTTTGCTACTACAACCCCGAAACCTCGAAATGAACGCCAATTTCTACAGTAATTGGTAGAAAACGAGGCGCAAAGTGAAAGACGCTTCAACGTTCGGTATTTCAGGACTCAGCGCTCACAATGCCTGGGTGAAAGATTGATCGTTACCTAGATAAGGAGAGGATGATGAATCGATTGAGAATTAGCTACCCAATCGGCCTGGTCCTCC
>CALFYN010000589.1 GCA_937952345.1 uncultured Acidobacteriota bacterium | reverse complement strand
CCGTCTCCACGCCGAGAATATTGCTTTCAAATTGCCGGTATTTCGGACGAATCGCCGCGAAATGCTCCTTGATCCGCAGCAGCCGCTCCTTGTCGAGCGAGGTGCGGTAGGGCGTGCCTTCCAGCATCTCCACCAGCGCCTCGGTAGGATTATGCCCCGGCCCCAGGCTCAGCGAACTGATGGACGTATCCACGCAGTCGGCGCCCGCCTCAATGGCCTTCATCAGGCTCACCATGGTTACGCCAGTCGTCGCGTGTACATGCACATGCACGCGCACCTGCTCGCCGCAGCGCTCCTTGATCCCGCGCACGATTTCGTACGCCGGTTGCGGCTTCAGCAGCGCCGCCATGTCCTTCAGGCAGATGGAATCGCAGCCGAGTTCCATCAATTGCTCCGCCATATCCACGAATTCATCCACCGTATGCAACGGGCTCACCGTGTAACAAATGGTCCCCTGCGCATGCTTGCCCGTGCGCAGCACGGCGGCCAGTGCGCGGCGGATGTTGCGGATGTCATTCAGAGCATCGAACACACGGAACACGTCCATGCCGTTTTCCGCCGAGCGCTCCACAAACCGGTCCACCACGGTGTCTTCATAGTGGCGATAGCCGAGCAGGTTCTGCCCCCGCAACAGCATCTGCAACCGGGAATTCGGCAGCAATTGGCGAAACGTACGCAGCCGTTCCCACGGGTCTTCATTCAAGAATCGGATGCAGGAATCGTAGGTGGCCCCACCCCAGCATTCCACACTCCAGTAACCGGCCTTGTCGATCGCATCGCAGGCCGGAATCATGTCCTCCATCGCCATCCTTGTCGCCAGTAAGCTCTGATGGCCGTCACGCAGGACGAGTTCGGTCACATCGATAGTCTTGGACATAAATCTTCTGCCGCGGAGGGGAAACGGCGCGCACCCAAGCGATGGTGATCGTCGTGTGCGAGGGCTCTGCCAGTACGTGGGCTGAGGCCGTTCACCCGAGCGGCCCTGTTTTCGCCCTCTATTACTGCATTTCAGCTTCCAAAACGAGTGTCACAGCGGCGAAACGTCTCTCATTTTCGGAAGCCGAACCGAATGAGCGAGATACCCATTCGCCCCCTCCTGTTGTAACCGTGTTGCAACTGCGCGGCCAATCGGAATCCCACCCACCCGTCGCGCAATCTGGCGCAATCACCACTTTTTTTCCGCATCCCTGGTCCATTTCCCCACCCGCCCGCGCGTGTCCGCCAGGAGGGCAGCCGCAAAGAGCAGCCCCATATACACGATCGAGGAGAAATCCATGCCCACACGCACTCTCACTTCATCCGAGGAGCTATTCGCCCGCCAGGTCTTCAGCGGCAGCATCAAGTATTACAACGTCCGGGTCCGCGACGATCTCGGATTCAACAACAAGCCCTGGTGCAGTCCCCCCAGCGTCGCGATCTCGCCTTACTATGTCCTCCACGTCGGACCGGACGCGTATCCCAACACGCTGAACGGCTTCCGGCGGCTCCTCATCCACGAACTGACCCACGTCTGGCAAGGCCAGCACGGCGTACCCAAGGGCTATGTCCTCAACTCGGCATTCCACCAGTCCATCGCCGCCATCACCAGTGGAGGCGACGTGGCCCCCGCCTACAGCTACACCACGGGCCTCAAATGGTGGCAGTACAACTGCGAGCAGCAGGCCTCCATCGTCGAGGATTGGTACGACGCGGGAATGTCTTCCTCCAACTCGCGCTACGTCTACATCACCACCAATATCCGCCCCGGCAATGCGTTCGCCTGAGACGCCCATGTTCTTCCTAATCCCCTTCCTCCTCCTGATCCACGCCCAGGCCCAGCCCGAGCAGGCGAGCGCCGCCACCCCGGATCAGTATCGCGACCCCGAATCCGTCTTCGCCCTCCGCCTCTCCGGCGGCTTCCAATTTCTCGGAAAACAGGAATCCATCGTTTTGTTTGGATCGAAAACCACTCCCGGGGCGGTATTTCTCGAA
>CALFYN010000588.1 GCA_937952345.1 uncultured Acidobacteriota bacterium | reverse complement strand
GGGCCTCGACTCGGCGCGAGTTTTTCGAACACGCATGAGGCGTTCTTCTTGCCGTTGCCGGAAGCACCTGTGATCGGAGAGATTCGCAACGCGGCGAGCTTTTCGACTGACCTTGCTCCGGGTACGATTGCGGCGCTGCTCGGGGCGAATCTGACCCAGGGCGAGCAGGAGCTTTCCCGGTTTCCCGTACCAACGACCATGAATCTGACCACCGTGCGTGTGAACGGGACCGCTGTGCCGTTGCTGTACGTGAGCCGGAATCAGATCAATTTCCAACTGCCGTACAGCCTGATTCCCGGTCCGATCACGGTAACGGTATCGCATGTCACCTCAACCGGTGCGACGTTTGCGGCTTCGGATGCGACCTCTACTGCGCCTGGGTTGTTTGCTCTTTCGGGGAACGGGCAGGGGCAGGGCGCGGTGAGGATTGCCGGAACAGGCTTGATTGCCAGGCCAACGCGTGATGCCTTTTCGCGTGCAGCGCGGCGAGGGGAGATTGTTGAGATCTACGCGACGGGGCTGGGCCGGCTGGACTTCCCACCACGGGCAGGGGAGCCGGCGCCCTCGGATCCGCCGGCCCGGACGCTGGAAATACCTGAGGTGACCATTGGCGGCGTCCCGGCGCAGGTGCTGTATTCGGGACTCACTCCCGGGGCGGTGGGGCTGTACCAGATTAACGCGCGGATTGGGGACAATGCGCAGACGGGTACAGCTGTACCGCTCACGATCCGGATGGGGGCCAAGACCAGCAATACGGTGACGATCGCAGTTACGGAGTAAAGGTGGCTTCGGGTTCGAGTGGGTAGAGCGGGACGCGACGCCTCTGGTAGGTGAAGTGTTTGGGGTTGTCGGCGGTGACTCCAGGGGTGTCGGCGAGGATGATTTCGGCAGACACGGGCTCGTAGGCGGCGCGTGGGGCGACTACTCCCTTAGCGATGAGGATCTGCTTGCGCTCGGGGTGGATCCCAAGGCTGATGATTTGTTCGAGGCTCATGGGGGCCATGCGGCGGCTGGTGAGGACGATAGTGTGCTGCTCTGGCGTTTCGAGCACGGCGGTAAGCCCCTGATCGCATGCTCCCCATCCGCCGTGACGCACCTGGCGTTCTTCGAAATGGCCATCGGAGAGGGTTCGGATAACGCCTTCCACTGTGACTGGCTGGCCGTGGCGGGTGTCCGTCTTTCCTCCAACGGCAAGGCGAATGCGTTGGCCGGGACCCTTGGCGAGGCATTGGGCGGCGGCAGCGGGGTCGTAGAGTACGAGGAGGGCATTGCGGCCTTGCTGGCGAAGGATCTCCGCGAACAGAATGGTGGAATCGGCGGGACTGCCGGCTCCGACGTTGTCGCCGACGTCCATGATGGTGACGGGGGCGCGTTCGGCGGCGATCGCTCGCGAGACCGCTTGTTCGGAGGAAGGGAGCCCGGCGGTGAGTTCGGCGCGGCGCTGCCATGCGCGGGTGGCCATGTAGCGGGCGGCTTTGCGGGCGAGGGATGGATCGTTGTCCGCGACGGCGAAGAAGGCGGCCCCGATCTCGGCGACATCGGCATAGTAGAAGCCCATGGTGACGCTGGCGTTGAGGATACCGGGCCAGGTGAGGACGTGGGCGAGGTCGTCGTAGAGGAGGCTGGCGGGTTCTGAGGCGGTGTGTTGCTTCGAAATGGCGATGAGCATGGGCGGCGTTTCGAGCGCCTGCACAGGGTGGATTTCGCCTTGGATCGTGCGCAGCAGCAAATGCGCGGCTTCCTGGCCCCGGGCTCGCTGGTCGAGATGGGGGTTGGTGCGGTAGCCAACGGTGGCATTGGCGAGCGCGATCATCTGCGGTGAGACGTTGGCGTGCAGGTCGAGCGTGGTCACGATGGGAAGGCCAGGTCCCAAGAGTTCACGGACGCGGCGTAGTAGTTCGCCGTCGGCGTCGGGATGTTCCTCGCTGACCGTTGCGCCGTGGAGGGCGAGGAGCAGTCCGTCGAGCGGGAGAGCGGCGCGCAGATCTTCGAGCAGTTCGGCGGCGATGCGTTCGTAGGCCTCGGCGGCGATGGTGCCGCTCGGAACGGCAAAGGTTGCGAGGAGAGGGACAGGTTCGGCTTTGGCTTCGGCAAGGACGTCCAGGAAACCGCCGAGTTCGTGGTGCGCACCGGACCAGCGCTGGAGGAGCGCTGGACCACGGGTGAGACTGGCGGCCTCGAAATCCTGGTAGCGTGTGGGGACGCCGAGGAAGGTGTTCGATTCGTGGAGGAAGCCGGCTACGCCGATGCGAAGGGGCTTCATCGGGTCACCTCGGCGAGAACTTCGAGGAGGTGGGCGGGATCGGCGGTGAAGCCGGGAGTTTCGCGGGCAGATTGTTCCATGGAAGTAGGATCCTTGAAGCCGTGGCCAGTGACTAGGCAGACGCTGGGGTCTTTCCCGGAGATTGCACCGGACTGGAGGGCTTGGCGATATCCGGCCAGCGCGGCGGCACCGGCGGGTTCGGCGTAAATGCCCTCCTGGCGAAGCAACTCGCGCTGGGCGGCGAATACCTCTTCGTCGGTGACGGAGAACACCCGGCCACCGCCCTGACGCAGGAGGCGGAGTGCCAGCGACGCGTCGATGTCGAAGGGTACGGAAAGTCCGCTGATGCGCGTGGTGCTCTGCACGGGGGCGATGGTGGAGGAATTGTCGCGCCAGGCGTTCCATAGGGTGGGACAGCCCAAGGGTTGTACGGCGTGAACGAGAGTTCCCGGTTGGATGGCCTGGATCTCGTCGCTGACGGCAGCGAAGAGCCCACCGCCGCCGACGGGAACGAAGATGTGGCGGACCGCGGAGAGCTGTGTGACGATCTCGCGGGCGATGGATTTGACGCCTTGCATTCCGCTGGGGCAATAACGGAAGGCGGAGACGACGAGTGCAGCGGGCCCATGCGCCGTGAATTGTTGCAATTGAGCGAAGACGAGTTCCGTGCCCTCCGGGGAGGCTGCGAATTGAGGGATGCGGATGACTTTCGCGCCGTGGGCCTGCATCTGCAGGAGCTTGCCGGAAGGCGCATCGGCATTGACCAGAATGGCGCAGGCGACACCGTAGCGGGCGCAGTAGGATGCCAGCGAGGAGCCGGTGTTTCCGGACGAGGTGGCGACGCAAGCTCTGCCGCCCTGCAGGAGGATACGGCCGAGTTCGGCGGCAATGAAACGGTCTTTGTAAGAGCCGGAGGGATTGGTGGATTCCAGCTTGAAATGGAGATGGGCGGAGCGGACACTCCCGACGAGCGGTGTGTTGCCCTCGCCCATGCTCACCAGATTATCTACGGTCATCCACAGCCGAGTATAGCTGTTGGATGGGGCTTAGTTGCAGCGGGCAATGGATCGGCTGGGGCTCGCGCCGATGGAGTTGCGGATGATGGCCGTTCCTTGGCTCAGGCCGGCGGCGGTGGCTTCGCTGACCCGGTATGGGGCGCGGAAGCGGAACGTGCCGCCTGTGCGCACCGAGTCGTCACTGTTGAAGTATTCGCCGGAAGCGTCGCTGAGATTCACCTGGAAGGTGCTCGAACCGAAGGTGAGTTCAGCGCTGGTGAGTTCCCGCGTGGTGGAATAGCCAGCTACTTCGACGTCGAAGCCCTCGCTATTCAGGGCGTAGCATACGCTTGTGACCACCGGAGTGGTACGAGCCAGACTGGATTGTCCGGATGCTTCCCGGCCCGTGTCGATGCCAGCCACTTGCAGTTTTGTGGCTCTGGCCGTGATCACGCTGGCGACGGTGCCTGTGGCGCTAATCTG
>CALFYN010000587.1 GCA_937952345.1 uncultured Acidobacteriota bacterium | reverse complement strand
GACCTGCAATGTAAGGATTGTGCCTGGTTCCGCCGCAAATTGGACGAAGTCATCCTCCCCGAATTCGGCGGCAATGTCGCCTTCGAACACCACGATTTCCCCCTCGCCAAGCACGATTGGGCCAAAGAGGCCTCCATGGCGGCCCGCTTCTTCACCACCGTCGGCTACGGCACCGCCATCGCCTTCCGCCGCACCCTCCTCAGCGAAATCCCCATCATCACCAAGGAATCCCTGCCCGCGTGGGTGCGCGAATTCGCCATCGACTACGGCGCCGACCCCGATGCCGCCCTCGCCGCCATGTCCGACCCCCGCATCGCCGCCGTCATCGATGCCGACATGCAATCCGGCCTCGCCCGCGGCGTCGAAAAGACCCCTACCGTTTTCATCGGCAACACCGTCTTCGTCGAACGCGTCCCCCTCGACGAATTGAGCGCCGCCATCACCGCCGAACTGGAGAGAGAATGAAGCCCGTCGCCATCGTCACCGGCGCCAGCCGCGGCATCGGCCGTGGCATCGCCATCGAACTCGCCAAAACCCACAACGTCGTCGCTACCTATAAAGGACGCCTCGACGCCGCCCAATCCCTGCAGGCCGAAACCGGCTGCGCCATCTTTCAGTGCGATGTCTCCCAGCGCGAAGACCGCTTCGGCCTGATCGCCTTCACCCGCGAAACCTTCGGCCGCCTCGACCTCCTCGTCAATAACGCCGGCATCACCCAGCGCGTCCGCGCCGATGTCGTCGAAGCCGGCGAAGAGAGCTTCGATGAACTGATGGGCGTCAACCTCAAAGGCCCCCACTTCCTCACCCAACTCGCCGCCCGCTGGATGCTCGATCAGAAACAAGGTGGCCGCATCGTCTTCGTCAGCTCCATCTCCTCCTTCGCCGCCTCCGTCAATCGCGCCGAATACTGCATGTCCAAGGCTGCCCTCAGCATGAGCGTCACCCTCTGGGCCGCCCGCCTCGCCCCCGACGGCATCCCCGTCTTCGAAATTCAGCCCGGCGTCATCCGCACCGACATGATCAGCACCGTCGAAAAGCTCTACGAAGAGCGCATCGCCAACGGACTCGTCCCTCAACGCCGCATGGGCGAACCCGCCGACGTCGCCCGCGCCGTCCGTGCCATCGCCGACGGACTGCTTGACTACGCCACCGGCCAGGTATTGAATGTGGATGGCGGCTTCCATCTCCGAACGCTGTAGGTGTATCTCATGAACATTCGATTCACGCTGAACGGAAAGGCGCAGCAAGTCGACACGGAAGGCGATCGGCCCCTCCTCGAAGTGTTGCGCGAAGACCTCGGCCTCACCGGAACCAAGTACGGATGCGGAGAAGGGCAATGCCGCGCCTGCACCGTGCTGCTCGATGGCCGCGCCGTCACATCCTGCCGCACTCCGGTCAGCTCCATTGCCGGAAAGAAAATCACCACCATCGAAGGCCTCGCCCAGAACGGCAAGCTCCATCGCGTGCAGCAGGCCTTCATCGACGCCGCCGCCATGCAATGCGGCTACTGCGTCCCCGGCATGGTGCTCACCGCGGTAGCCCTGCTTGAGCGGAATCCCAAACCCACCGATGCCCAAATCGTCGAAGGCATGAACGGCAATCTCTGCCGCTGTTGCGGGTACCCCAACCTCATCGCGGCCGTCAAGAAAGCAGCGGAGGCATAGCCATGGAACCGGAACGTTACGAACTCGCCGAACCACCCGCCTGGCAATTTTCCTTAAATCGCCGCGAATTTCTCGAAATCGCCGGCGCCGGCCTGCTGCTGTCCGTCACCGCCGATGCCCAGTCCGGCGGCGGTCTCGCGGCCCGCCTCCACATCGCCGAGGACGGCGGCATCACCGTGCTCACCGGCAAGGTCGAATGCGGACAGGGTGCACGCACCGAAATCGCCATGGCCGCCGCCGAGGAACTCGGCGTCCCGCTCGATCGCGTCAAGCTGATCATGGCCGACACCAAGCTCGTCCCCAACGACGGCATCACGGCCGGCAGCCGCACTACGCCATCCACGCTGCCCGCCGTGCGCAAAGCCGCCGCCGCCGCGCGCTCCGTCCTCCAGGAAAGCGGCAAGCCGGACTACGCCGCCCTCGCCCGCTCCACCGATTTCACCGCCGCATGGCAGAAGGCCATCCCTTCCGATGTCACGCTCCGCGCCGTCAAGGATTGGAAAGTGCTCGGCACTTCCCACGGCCGCCCCGACGCCCGCCAAATCGTCACCGGAGCGCATCAGTACCCGTCCGACATCGTCCGCAAAGGCATGCTCTACGGCGCTGTCCTGCGCCCGCCCGTCTACGGAGCCACACTCGAAAAAGTCGACCTCGCACCCGCCAGAAAAATCCCCGGCGTCGTGGCCGTCGAGGAATCCGGCTTCGTCGCCTGCGCCGCGCCCTCTTCCCACACCGCCCGCAAAGCCATCGCTGCCATCGCCGATTCGGCGAAATATCAAGTCACCGCCCAGCCCTCCAGCGATCATCTCTTTGATTTCCTCAAGCAAAACGCCATGTGGGACGGCCCCCGCAAGCCCCGCACCCAAACCCGTGGCAACATCGAGCAGGGCTTCCAATCCGCCGCCCGCCGCCTCAAAGCCGAGTATCACGTCCCCTTCATCCAGCACGCTCCCATGGAGCCCCGCGCCGCCGTAGCCGAATGGGAAAACGGCAACCTCACCGTCTGGACCGCCACGCAAAACCCCTTCGGCGTCCGCGACCAGCTATCGCAAGCCTTCCGCATCCCGCCCGATCGCGTGCGCGTCATCGTCCCCGATTTCGGCGGCGGATTCGGAGGCAAACATACCGGCGAAACCGCCATCGAAGCCGCCCGCATCGCCAAGGAAGCCGGCCGCCCCGTCTCCCTCCGCTGGACTCGCCAGGAGGAGTTCACCTGGGCCTATTTCCGCCCCGCCGGCGTCTTTCAGATCGAAGCGGGACTCGACCCCGATGGCCGCCTCACCGCCTGGGATTACATCAACTACAACGCCGGCACCGCGGCCATGGAAACGCCCTACGCTGTCTCCAACTCCCGCACCCAATTCGTCTACACCAAGTCCCCATTGCGCGAAGGCTCCTACCGCGGCATTGCCGCCACCGCAAACACATTCGCCCGCGAATGTTTTATGGACGAACTCGCCGCCGCCGCCAAATTGGACCCGCTGGAGTTCCGTCTCAAGAACGCCGAAAACCCCCGCCTCCGCGACGTGCTCACCGCCGCCGCCGAAAAATTCCGCTGGAAGGATCGCGTCAAAACCGCCGCGAAGGG